>JALYHX010000594.1 GCA_030776305.1 Myxococcota bacterium | reverse complement strand
CGGATGGACGGCATGAATGGGCTCGAGCTGCTCGACCGGGTCAAGCGAACGCATCCCACGTTGCCTTTCGTGGTCATCACTGCCCTTGGCGAGGTCCAAGACGCGGTTTCCGCCATCAAGCGCGGCGCTGTCCAATACATGACCAAGCCCTGCGACCTGGACGCGTTGGTCCAGGCCGTGGCGGTCGCCATCGAAGAGCGCCGACGCCTAGGCGACGGAGCCAATGGGCAACGCTCTTTCTCTCCTTCGGCTGCCAGCACCGAGTTGATCGGCGATGGCCCTGCAATGCGCTCCTTGCAGACGAGCATCGATTTCGTTGCCGCATCGAGCGCGCCCGTCGTCGTGACGGGCGAAACCGGGTCCGGCAAGGAGCTCGTCGCACGGGCGATTCACGCGCGGGGTGTGCGCCGAGGCAAGCCTTTCGTCGCTGTGAACACATCGGCGATTCCGCAAGAGCTCCTCGAAGCCGAGATTTTCGGACACGTCCGCGGGGCATTCACCGGCGCGATCCAATCGCGCAAGGGGCTATTGACCGAGGCTGATGGCGGGACACTCCTGCTCGACGAGATCGGCGACATGCCGTTCGGCTTGCAGGCGAAGTTGCTGCGCGTGCTCCAGTTCGGGGACGTACGGCCCGTGGGGAGCGATCGGTCACACCACGTCGATGTTCGAGTGGTCGCATCGACGCACCGTGACTTGCCTGCGCTCGTTCGTGACGGTCGATTTAGAGAAGACCTCTACTTTCGACTCAACGTCCTTGCCGTGTTCGTCCCGCCGCTCCGCGACCGTCGAGAAGATATCCCGGCGCTCGCCGCGCAATTCTTGGCCGAGGCTTGCCAGCGTGCCCCCGGATCCCCGGTGCGCTCGATCAGCACGGAGGGGCTTCGGGCCCTCACGGAGTCCCCCTGGCCGGGGAATGTCCGCGAGCTCGCGAGCGTGATCGAGCGAGCTGTCGTTTTCGGTCTCGAGGAGCAAATCACGCCTCAGAGCCTCCCCACCGTACGGGGTCCCGCTACTGTCGCAGGCCTTCCATGGTCATTCGAGAGCAACCCACCACAGACCCTGCGACATCTGAGTCGCGCGTATACCGATTGGGTGCTCGTTCAAACCGGCGGGAATAAAGAGCGTGCCGCGGAGATGCTCGGGATCGATCTGTCCACGCTCTACCGTTGGCAACGGGCCCGGCAAGGCTGAGCGGACGCAAACCGCAAATCGCCTATCCATTTGCATTGCGCCTACGGTCGGACGCCGCCTCGGACCCCACTGCCTCTGGAAATGCGCGAACAAGCAGGAGTAGACGGAACAGAGAAGCTCGGTTCGCGGCGCTGTCGATTCGGCACGAGTGTTGCGTTTTGGAGACTGAGCATCGGTGCGATGTCGATCGACTGCGTTCGCACGCTGCGAATCGTCCCCAGGTGCCGCAGCGCCTCCCGCGCAATCCACGAAAGGTTCAGCGTAGCTCAGTCATGCTTCACGACTTCGTTGCTGCCAACCGGGATGAAATACTGACGCGAGCGCGGTTCCGCGTCTCCGAGCGAAGAGTCCCCGTCGCGAGCGAGGCGGAGCTGGCGGACGGACTTCCGGTGTTCATCGAGCAACTCCTCGAGGCCTTGCGTCGATCGTCCTCGCACGAGACGGCTGATCACGCGCAGATCACGAAGAGCGCCAGGCAGCACGGCGACGATCTCTTTCGCCAGGGCGTTCCGGTAGCACAGGTCGTCAACAACTACGGCGACATCTGCCAGGTCATCACCGCGCTTGCCATGGAGCAGCGCGCTCCGATTGCCGTCGCTGAATTTCAAACGCTGAACCTTTGTCTCGACAACGCCGTCGCCGGAGCCGTGACCTCGTACGGCGATCAGCGCGAGCGAGCGATTTCGGACGAGGGCAGCGAAAAGCTCGGCGTTCTTGCGCACGAGATGCGCAATCTACTCAACGCCGCGATCATCTCGTTTGGATTGATCAAGAAGGGCGTCGTCGGGATCGGCGGCAGCACCGGCGCGATTCACGAGCGGAGCTTGATGCGCCTGAGCGCACTCATCGATCGGTCGCTAGCGGACGTACGAATCGACGCGGGGATGCAGAATACGGAGAGTGTTCCTGTATGGGAAGTCCTGGGGGAAGCGGAGATCGTCGCGTCGGTGGTCGCGCAAACACGAGGACTTCACTTTGTGGTGGAACCGGTCGATCACAAGGTGACGGTCGAGGTGGACCGGCAGATCCTTGCGGCGACGGTGGCCAACTTGCTGCAGAACGCGCTCAAGTTCACTCGCAAGGGGACCACGGTATGGTTGCGGTGCATCGCGACACCGACGCGCGTCCTCATCGAGGTCGAGGACGAGTGCGGCGGCCTTCCGCCGGGACAGATCGAGAACCTGTTGCGCCCCTTCGTTCAACGGGGTCGAGATCGAACCGGTCTCGGCCTCGGACTGTTCATTTGTTTGAAGGCGGTGAAAGCACTTGGCGGTGAGCTTCGCATCCGCGACGTACCCGACAAAGGGTGTGTGTTCGCGATCGATCTCCCTAGGCTGCTCAATTCGTGACTGGAAACGATTCCCAGGACCGTCCCTCGTGGGATCCTGTGCCCGAAGTACTATAGCTTCGCCATCTCGAGCCATTGCGGATGCTTGCTCGTGCCGTCGAAGCGCTGGGATGTCTTGTATTGCTCATAGGCGCCGGCGGTGGCGATCGGCGCCGTGCGCGCGAGAAGGGCTTGCCTTTCACCCTCACGGAGGGGCTCGAACGTGAGGGCCGTGTGCAATGCTTGCCGCAGCACGCCGATCGAGTCGCAACCCGTGATCACGACCGAAGTGGGGAGGCTCATTGCGTAGCGCAGGCACTCGACCGGGGAGACGACACCGCTCTCGAGGATGATGCCCGACCCCATCGACTTCATTCCGAGGACTCCGATCCCATCGCTTTGCAGGATTGGCAACACGACCCGCTCGAAACTCTCGAAGTGTGCGTCCATGACATTGAGGGGCATCTGGACCGTGTCGAAGTGGAACCCGTGCCGACGCGCCTCGTCCAGCATCGCACGGTGGATCGCGGGGCTCTTGTGGCCGGTGAATCCAATGAAGCGTATCTTGCCGGCCTCTCGCGCACGCACCAGCGCCTCGACCGCGCCTCCCGGCGCGAAAACTCGCGCGGGGTCCGTCGGTCGGATGACCTCGTGGATCTGGACGAGGTCGATCCGGTCCGTTCGAAGGCGACTCAGCGACTGGTCGAGTTGCGCACTCGCGGCCTCGGCCGTACGCCCGTCGAGCTTCGTCATGAGGAACGCCCGATCGCGGTATCCGTCCGCGAGCGCCTTCCCCATGCGCTTCTCGCTCTCGCCGTCGTTGTAGTCCCAACAGTTGTCGAGAAATGTCACACCATGCTCGATCGCCTCGCGAACGATGCGCAAAGCGTCCTGCTCGCTGGAAAGACCCAAGTGGAACCCGCCAATGCCAAGCATCGACAC
>JALYHX010000593.1 GCA_030776305.1 Myxococcota bacterium | reverse complement strand
TAGGTCGGCGACGTCGTGCATACGAGCCCGCTCGAGCAGTCGTCATTGCCACTATTTCCAGCCTTCGTGTTGCAAAGCTCTCCTTCTCCTTGCCCGGAGCAGGCACTGACGACGGCAAATGCGATGGCTGCGAACGGCAGGCGGAGCAACGACACGGAGCAGAGCGGCATCTTTGGCGCCGCGGAAGGTATCCGCAAAGCGCGGTGAAATGCTAGCCGGGCTTTCCGGAAAAGCGCTGTCCGCATTCGGGGCCGCTGGGTTCCTCCAGCACCGGTGTTCGACAGCGTCACGCGGACGCGTCTTGGCGCCGCTGCTCTTTGGCCTCCACGGCTGCAGCAAAGAGTCGCACGTACTGCGCAGCGCTCGCGAACGAGAAGAGCAGTGACAGGTACACGAGCATCCGCCCGACGCGAACCATGTCGACGATGCCCAAATCGATTCCCAGATACGAGAGATGGTACGGGTAACCGAGCACCAGGGCCACGATGCCAATCATCTGAAGCGCCGTCTTCGTCTTGCCCTCTTCGCCCGCGCTGATGACGACCCCTTCGCTGGCGGCGACGCTTCGCAGCCCGGTGACGCTGATCTCGCGCGCGAGCAGGACGACCACCACCCAAGCGGGGACGCGCGCCATCGGGACCATCCAGATGAGAGCGGCCATCACGATCAACTTGTCAGCGAGCGGATCGAGAAACTTGCCGAGGACGCTGACGACGCCGAGTCTGCGCGCCAGATAGCCGTCGAGGACGTCGGTGATTGCCGCGGCCGTGAAGACGATGCACGCCCAGAAGCCCCGGATTGGCGTCGGCGAATCGAGCAGCCAAACGAAAAAGGGGATGGCCGCGATGCGTGCCATCGTCAGCAGGTTCGGCAGATTGAGCGCGTCCTGGGCGAGGGTGCGGCGGGGCGGCCTTGCGGCGGCGGGATCGGAGGTCATCGGATCAGTTTGCCGAGAACACGTATTGACCTGAGCCGACATCGACCGCGATTGCTCCGGTCATGGCACGTACGGCGGTCACACCCGGCGCGGATGCGAGCGGTATACCGCTCTCGGTGACGCCCGATGGATTCTGTGTGGGGATGTAGATCGTCGCGGACGTGTTGACGGGGACCGAGACGGTGAGGTCAACGCCCGTCGGGCGGCGCACCCAAGAGCTCGCGATCATGCCGTGCATGCTGTGATACGTGGCCTGTACCGAGTCGATCCCAATCGGCAACTGCGGCTTCACGAAGAATCGGGCAAACCCAGGGGCGGTATCGTCCGGCAGCATGCCGGCGAGTCCCTCCCAAAACCATCGCTCGGCATGACCCAACATGATGTGATTCTGCGACGAAGCAGCATACGCGTTCCATGCTTCGGTCAGCGACGTCGCGCCGTGGTCGAGTTGGTAAAGGTAACCGGGGCCGGTCCGTTGCTTCAACATCCGGAGCAGGACGTCGCCACGCCCGGCGTCGGAAAGGGCTGGCACCACGTAAGCGAAGCCGATGTCCCCTGCGGTCACTTGATATTGCGTTGCGACGAGGCTCTGAACGAGCGCCCCCAAGGTCTGCGCGGACGCGCCGCTCGGCACCATGCCCAAGGCGAGCGGCATGGCATTCGCGGTCTGGCTATTCCGATCGAAGTAGCCCGCGGCGTTCCAAAATTTGGTCGTATACGCACTCGCCGCGGACGCGGCCAGCGTGCCATATTGCGAAGCGTCGCTCGCATGACCGAGGATCGTGGCGGTGTCCCGGAGAATCGTAGCGTCCTGGAATAGATGAGCCGTCGCCGTAACGCCCATCGAGGTCAGCTGAGAGGGCCCCGGCGGGGCGGGTCCGACGTCGTACCAATCCCCCAGACCGTACGCCAAGAGGCCTTGGGTCGCCTTGCTACTCAGATAGTTCACGTACCGTTTCATGCCGTCGTAGTTCTGTTGAAGCAGGCCGGAATCGCCGTGCATTTGGTACACGGTCCACGGAACGATCACGAACGAGCTGCCCCATTCCGGGGAGTCTCGAAAGGCCCCGGGGAACACGGTGAACTCCGGTGCGATGTCGGGAATCAATCCGGCCGCGGTCTGCGCGTCGCTCATGTTCGCGACCGTTTGCTCCAGCAGCGACTGGAGGTCGAAATTGAACATCGTGGCGTGCCCCATCAGGTGCGCCTGTTCGAGCCAGCCGAGCTTCTCGCGCTGCGGGCAATCGGTGAATACGCTCTGCAGGTTGCTACGCATCGCCGCGAGGATGAGCGCGTGAATCCGATTCACGTCCCGGTCCGAGCACGTGAAGTTACCGATCGGCTCAGCAGACGAATGTAAGAACTGCCCACTCAAGCGGACGATCTGCGGCCGCGTCGGGAATCGGGACGCACTCACCGCGGGCACCGCCGTGTCCACCTGGAGATAACGAAACCCCGTATAGGAGAAGCGCGGATGCCAGCTCTCTTTGGCGCCGCCGCGCAGCGTATACGCGAACCAGATAGGGCCTCCCCCCATGCTTGCCTGGGTCACCGTTCCTTGCGGCGTCAGGATCTCACCGGGGGTCAGGCGCACGACCGCTCCGGCAGCGCCGGTGACGTCGAGCGACGGCCAACCCGAAAAGTTCTGACCAAGGTCGTAAACGAATACGCCCGGCTGCGGCTCGCCGATGTTCACCGAGGGAAAGTCCTGTGCGATCGTGATGGGTGGCTCCGACTGGGCCACGAGGGCGGGGGGCGTGCTGGTGACCACGCCCGCCGCTGACCACGAAGCGTCGTTGTAGCCCGCCTGATCCCACCCAGGATTGTCGTTTCGCGCGTCGAAGTCTTCGCCGCCGTAGATGCTCGTGAACGTGATCGGACCTGCGGCCGTGCGCCACGACGCATCGGTCACGACGGTCGACGTGGTTCCATCGACGAAGTGGATATCGAGGTGCGCAATGAGCTTTGGCGCGCCGTACGAACCTGTGAATTTCGAATAGCGTCCCGGGGTGCCGACGACGTTGTACATCCCGTTTCCGAGGAGAACCCCAATCGCGTTCGCACCCTTCACGAGCAACCCCGTCACGTCGAACGTCCTGTACAAGCAAGTCTTCGCAAAGTTCGTCCACCCGGGATCGAGGACACCGTCGCTCACGTTGTGTCCGTTGACACGCAGCTCGTACTGCCCGAGCCCGCATGTCGAGATCAGGGCGCGCTGCACGTCCTTCGGCACGTCGAACTGGCGACGGAAGATGGGCATCGGTGTGGCCGTCGCCGCTCCCGAG
>JALYHX010000592.1 GCA_030776305.1 Myxococcota bacterium | reverse complement strand
TTGCATCAGCAATCTCGTCTGGGTGGCGCAAACCCAAGAGTCGAGAGGCAGCTTGCGGCGAGCGCTGGCGATGTACACGCGCGCGTACGAGCGCGCGCCGGATGACGACGCGCTTCTTGAGAACGTGGCTCGGCTCGCTGCAACGGCCGGGATGAACGCGGAGGCGCTCAAACACTACCAAGAGCTTGCGCGCCGTCACCCTGGCGACCCGCGCTGGAGAAAAGCAGCGCAAGAGCAGCGCGAAGCGGTGCTGCGGGGCGTCGTCAAACTGTAACGCTGCCGCGCCATGGGGTTGGACGCAGCGCCGCGCTCGTTGCTACGTTGGGCCGAGTCGACGGCCACCCGGATTCGAGCGCGAGAAACAAGGCATGCACAACGCGGACGAACGTACCGTGCGCGGGTTTGGAGAGGAGTGGGCCCACTTCGATCAGAGCGCGCTCGATGCGACCGATCGGCACGCGATGTTCGAGCAATACTTCGGTATCTTCCCGTGGTCTCGCCTGCCCGCGGACGCTGTCGGGCTGGATCTCGGCTGCGGAAGCGGTCGCTGGGCCACCCTCGTCGCCAAGCGCGTGAAGGAGCTACACTGCGTCGACGCGAGCGACGAAGCGCTCGCCGTCGCCCGAAACAATCTCCGCGACTTCGACAACTGCGTCTTTCATCACGCGAGCGTCGAGAGCATTCCGCTGGCGGACGAATCCATGGATTTCGCGTATGCGCTCGGCGTTCTTCATCACGTTCCCGACACGGCCGCAGGCATCCGCGCGTGCGTGAGGACGCTGAAGAGGGGAGCGCCGTTTCTCGCATATCTGTATTACGCGTTCGACAATCGCCCGCAGTGGTTTCGACGGCTGTGGCAAGTGAGCAACGCGGCTCGTGTGATCATTTCGCGCATGCCGTTCGGCGCGCGTTTGGTTGTGAGTCAGGCTGTCGCGGCGGGCGTCTACCTTCCACTGGCGCGCGGTGCGGCGTTGCTCGAGCGCACGGGGATCGACGTGGACGTGCTGCCGCTGTCGATTTATCGACACCGCTCGTTCTACTGCATGCGGACGGACGCGCTGGATCGATTCGGGACACGGCTCGAGCGAAGGTTCACGGCGGAGCAGATCAGGGAGATGATGGTGGGCGCGGGGCTGGAGAACGTGAGATTCAGCGATGGGCCGCCGTACTGGTGTGTCGTGGGGGAGAAGGCGTGATGGGCGTATGAGAATTCTTTGGCTCATAACGCGCGATTCGTAAGTCGACCCCATAGCCGCCTGACTCACACGGATGCCTAGCACTTCCTGTCGCAGTCAAGTCCGCCACGGGATCGCGGCGATGAATTGGACTGGAAAAAGCGTCACAAGTACACCTCATGCTTACTTACGAACGCCTCGTCCATGGGTGTATTCTCGTGCTAAAGCTTCGGCGCCATGGACCCTGCCCAACAGCACGACGCCGACGTTGCGGACAATATTCGCCGGCTATTGGCAGATGGGGACGTCCAGGCGCTCTCGCGCATATGGCTCAGAGAGACTGCGCGCTATCGTTACTCGTACAATTTTCGATGGCTCGGTCGACCCATCATTCAGTACCCGCAAGATGTCTTCGCTCTCCAGGAAATCATGTGGGACGTCAAGCCAGACCTCGTCGTTGAAACGGGAATCGCGCACGGGGGCTCGCTGATTTTTTACGCGTCGATCTTGGAACTCCTCGGAGGACGAGGCCGTGTCCTCGGCATCGACGTGGACCTACGCGCCCACAACCGGACGGCGATTGAAGCGCACCCAATGTCGAAGCGCATCGATATGATCGAAGGCTCATCGGTGGACCCGCACGTCATCGAGACTGTTCACCGTCGCGCCGCGGAGTCACCGTCCGTATTGGTTGTGTTGGACTCCAACCACACGCACGAGCACGTTCTGGCCGAACTCAATGCGTACCAGAGTATCGTGCGACCTGGCGGCTACATCGCCGTTCTCGATACCGTCATTGAGGACATGCAAGCGGACGCGTTCCCAAATCGCCCCTGGGGACCTGGAAACAACCCAAAAACCGCCGTACACGAGTTTCTTCGGCACAATAGTCGCTTCGAGATTGATCGAGACCTCGATGCAAAGCTCCTGATCTCCGTCGCGCCGGAGGGCTACCTCCGGTGCGTGGGTCCGTGAGAACCTTGCGGTTCGATGCAAGCCGTGTCCGATCTCACGAAGATGGTGCTCTGGGGCGCCACCGGACAAGCTCGGGTCCTACGCGAGTGCATGAAACATCGCGGGGTGAGTCTCGTCGCCCTGTTCGACAATAACCCCGAAGTTCCGTCTCCTTTCGACGACGTTCCCATCCATCATGGACGAGCCGGCTTCGAAG
>JALYHX010000591.1 GCA_030776305.1 Myxococcota bacterium | reverse complement strand
CCTCGAAGAACGCGGCCACGCGCGGATGACCGGTCAACACCCTCGCCGTCGATGCCGTGATGCCCATCTCCGACGAGAAGCGAGCGCGCTTCGCTCGCGGCAGCTCGGGCAGTGTCGCGCGCACTTGATCGACGAGCGCCGCTTCGATGACGAGCGGAGGCAGATCCGGGTCGGGGAAGTAACGGTAGTCTTGCGCTTCCTCCTTGCTGCGCAAGCTGAACGTCGTTCCCTCCTCCTCGCTCCAGCCGCGTGTCTCCTGGACGATCCTTCCCCCGGCGTCGATGACAGCGGCCTGGCGCGCAATTTCGAAGAGAAGCGCCTTCTCGACAAAGCGAAACGAGTTAATGTTTTTTAACTCGACTCGCGTTCCTAGCCGCGTCTCTCCAACGGCGCGAATGCTCACATTTGCATCACAACGAAAACTACCCTCCTCCAGGTTGCCGTCGTTGACTCCGATGAAGACAAGCACGTCGCGCAGCGTTCGCAGATATTCGGCGGCCTCGGCTGCGCTACGCAAGTCCGGTTCACCGACGATCTCGACGAGTGGCACGCCCGAACGGTTGAGATCGATGACCGAAACGCTGCTGCCGTGGACGTTTTTTCCCGCGTCTTCCTCCATGTGCACGCGCGTGATGCCGATGCGCTTCGTCGATCCATCGACCTCGATTTCGAGGTGGCCCGGGCTGCTCAAGGGCTCGTCATACTGGCTGATCTGGTAGCCCTTCGGAAGGTCGGGATAGAAATAGTTCTTGCGCGCGAAGCGACTCCTTTGCCGGATGTCACACGAAAGGGCGAGAGCCGTCTTGATGGCCATGCGAACGGCTTCGCCATTGAGCACTGGAAGTGCGCCCGGCAAACCGATGCATACCGCGCACACTTGCGTGTTCGGTGATGCCCCGTACCCCGTCGAGCAAGAACAGAATGCCTTCGTGCGCGTCAGAAGCTGAGCGTGCACTTCGAGTCCGATGATCACCTCGTAGCGCATGGGCATGATTGTGTACCACGGGTCGCCCTATCGGCCCGTCCTCCGATACACGCTGCCCCGGTTCTCGACGTCAAGAACGCCGACCACCTCCCAGCCCGAGTGAGGGGCAGAGAGCGCACTACATACGGGGTCACCGGTCGCGCAATACGCCCAAGTCGCGTCCACCTCCATCAATCGATCGACATAGTTCGGTCCAGAAGGAACGTACACGACGCGATTGGAGAACGTGTTGTTCCAAAAGAGCGCCATGTAGACTCCGTAATTGTCCGGAAACGCGAGGATCGCCCCCGGTCCGAGCTGCTTCTCGCGTTCGATGCCGACATCCCTCGTCACCGGAGAACCGTTCCAGATCTCCAACTTCGCGTCGATGGCCGACGCTGGTGTGAATTCACGCTCGGGGTATGGAATTTTCGCAAAGGCGAGCGCCTCGGACCACTTGAGCCAAGTGCGTGGCGTCGTCCAAAAAAAGGACACGATGCTCATCACCGTCAAGAGGACGGCCACCTCCTCGCCGAGTCCGTACAAAGGACGACGGCTGACGGCCCAGGCGACGACGGCGAGCACGAGGCCCACGGCGGCGATCTGGTAGCGCGCGCTCCAGAGCGCGGGAGACAGGGCAAGCATGGCCAGGAGCGTCAAGACAACGGGAGCGATGCTTCGACTTTCGTCCGGCAGGCGCCACGCAGGAATCCGCAACACACGGGCAAGGACGTCGCGCACCAGCGCGATACACAGGACGCCGACCGCGATCGCCGCAATCGGAAAGGCTACCCACGTCAGCCCAATCCCATACTCGTTGATGTCCGTATGAGGGGCGCGGACCGAGTACGGAACTTGATACAGGGTCGCCACGAACTCCTTGAAAGGGACGTTCATGTCGATGCGACCCTCGCCCAGCTCGAACCGGTCGGAACCCCACTCGACCAAGCCGGGCCAGTGAATGCCCCATTTTGGGTTGTCGTACTTCAGATCCGGCCAGAATGGATTTCCGAAATGGCGCCAGTTTCGCCAATAGATGCTCGCTGCACTCGCTCCGATGACCAGCGTGCCCAGTGCGAGCGTACCGAGAGTCGCAAAGGACCGGCGGCGCACATCGGGCAAAAGCCGAGCGACCACGACCAGACTCAGGATGCCCACAGGCACCAGCGCCATCGACTTCGAACCGACGGCAAGGGCCAAGCAGATCGCGGCGAGCATCGCGTCGCGAAGGCGTAGACTCGGGCGAGTCGCGAAGTGCACGCCCGCGACCACGAAAGCGGCGTTGTGCGCGTCGACGTATGTGCTACCGAGCAGCCTGACACACGCGGGCATCAGGACGAGAGCGCACGCAAAGCCGATTGCAACCACCGTGTCGTGCAAATAGCGTTGCGCGAGGACGTAGGCGCCGAGCGCGAGGGCCGGAGCCGCAACGTAACCCACCATATCGATGAGGCGTCGGTCCGTGAAGATGACGAACCATAGCTGGGTCATCTCGCACAAACGAGGATAACCGTTGATCTTCTGTACATGTCCGAGTGGAAAATCGACGAACGCGAAACCATGATTCTGAATAGCAAATCCGACCATGGGCTCGTGATACCAAAGCGCGTCCCACTGCTTCCAAGACGGCGCGAGATAAGAACATCCGAAAGTCCAAACGACCATTCCGAACGTGAACGCAGCCCCCATGGTGACGATGGTGCGTCTGCGCGCACACATGACGACCGCCTCGAACGGCAACCGCAACAACGCGAGCCCTGCGAGACCGAGCTCGCGATTGAAGGCGCGCAGAGGCGCCCGCCCACGCGCGATCGCGAGCACCAGCGCAAAGAACACCGCCGAGACGCACGCAAGCGTCCCGGCCACCAGGTGACCCGTGAGACCGAGCGCGTACACCGGACACATGACGAGGAAGTTCCACGTCATGATCGTGGATAGAGCGAGTTCGGCTCGACCGCCAAGCTTGGCACGCAGGCTGACAGCGAGCGCGGCGGCCGTGGCGAGGACGTTCAGTGCCGCGCTGACCAGAAGCCCTTTCCAGAATGGATCGCCGACCATTTCTCAGGAGGGCGCGACTCCGACGGCCACGAGCTGCCATCCGAGCTTCGTCTTTTGTGTGTTGAGGCGAAATAGCCACGAGAACGCGCGAACCGTCATCCTCGCGGTAAGCGGCAGGCTGTGGTTCTCGTAAGCCGCGTCCTCGATGAGCTTCTTGCCGCGAGCAATGACCGCGAGTCGATACACGTTGAAGAACGGAAAACCGGCGCCCCGTAAGTCGGCGACATCGAGCCCCGCATCGCGAAGCGTCCTCTCCAGGCGATCCGCGCTGAAATGGCCTCGATGGCCAATGTGCCTATCGAACGCGGACATCGGTCCGGCGGGAACGGTCACGACGACGTGGCACCCAGGCGTGAGGAGGGGGCGCACGTTCCGTAGCATCGCGACCGGGTCGTCGAGATGCTCGAGTACCTCGGAACAGACGACGTGCGTCGCCCAGCGCTTGTACCGGTCATCCAGCACGAAGGGCGCGGTAAAGTCCTGCTTGAAAAACGACGCTTGGGGTACACGCCGTCGCGCAATGCCAACGCCCACTTCACTGAGATCGAGTCCGACGAATTCGATATCGGGACGAACGGCAAAGGCCTCGGCGGCAAACGCGCCCGAACCACTGCCCAATTCAAGCAAGCGAACCGGCGGCGTCGCTTGGCGAAGTGCAAGGGCATCGAGGACCAGCTTCTTGCGATATTGTTGCGCCGGGTTCAGCGCGTTCATCGCGGTTTGGGCACTCCAGTGCTCGTCCCAATCGTCGGTCGCGTCGCGATTTGTGGCGGTCATGATCGAACCCAAGATCCGAAGTTTGCTTAGCACGCGGGCCACCCGGGGTCGCCCCCCATTGGGCGCGCTTCACTTCTTCCTCCCGAACACCTCCACCTCGCTCAGTGCAAGATAACTCTTGCGCGCCACCCGCACCCTGACGTACCGCGCGCGTCGACCTCCCGCCTCCACGATCCAGGGCGGGTCACTGTCGAAGTGATCGTCGCGACGCGCGAGCTCGGCGTAAGTCTTGCCGTCGGTCGACAGCTCGACGACAAGCGGCAGACAATCAT
>JALYHX010000590.1 GCA_030776305.1 Myxococcota bacterium | reverse complement strand
CGTGATGACCGGACGCGTCATTGCGTCGAGCGCCGCGAACCACTCGTCGTTCGACAATTGAACGACGGCCCCGGCGCGGACCGGAAGCACCCAGGCGAACTCCGCCGGGTTGCCCGAATACTGGATTTGGTCCCAGAGCACCGTTTGCTGGGTCGACACGGAGAACGCCATACGGTGATCCGTCACGACGCTGGTTTCAGTGCCGGCCGACCGGATGTTGAAACAACCGCCGCAAGCGCGCGCCGGCTGCTCGCGGACGGCGAATACCGCGGCGAAGACGAACGCGAGAGCCAAGATGCGCCCGCCGATCCGGCTGCACGAAGGCCTGCTCGACTCATGAACGAAACGGTCTTTCATAACGAACCTCGTAGGACCGGGGTGGCTTCGAACGCTGACGCCCATGTCAGAGCAAAAGCGTATTTAGAGAGCGCAACTCCATGATCTCGCGTTACGCGACGGCGCAGAGCGCAAGCAACATGCCTCGTTTCGAGACGAAATCGTTGTGCGGAACCTCGTCGCGTCGCGGCGAGAATTCGAACGGGTAACCCATTCCCCCACCGAGCCCCCTGGGTGGGTCCATCTGCCTCCAGTTTGGAAGCCGGTGGCGCTCCGACGAAATCCGGCCCCGAATTCCTTTAGCCCAGGCCGCTTTACCCGTAGTCTACGATAAAGACGGAGGTGTCACTGGGTGCCGCGTGTCCTGGTCGTCGACGACAGCTCTTCGATACGTACGCTGCTAGGACAGCGGCTGCGCGCGCATGGGCACGACGTCGAGGAGGCAGCCGATGCGGAAACCGCGTTCGAGCGCGCCGCGGCCAATCCTCCCGATGTGGTCGTCACGGACCTTGTCATGACGGGATTGTCCGGCGTGCAACTCTGTCGCCTGCTGCGCAATGATCCTGCGACGGCACACGTGCCGGTCGTGCTCCTCACGGCCTCGGGCGACAAGCGCTCACGCTTCTGGGCCCGATCGGCTGGTGCCGCGGCATACGTCGGCAAGGACCGGGTCGAAGACCTCATCGCGCTCCTTCCTTCACTCGCCCTCAACTCGCCAGCGCAAGCCAACCCGACGCCAGCGCAGCCATCGCGCCGCGGCCTGCACGAACGCATCTCGTCCATCCTCGACGGTGCCCTCTTCGAATCGGTCCTCGCGGGGGAAGTCCGAACGCTCGCAAGCGCAGGAGAGCTCACCCGGCTCTTCGACGGACTGGCGGCGCTCTTGAGCGATGTTCTCAGCTACCGCTGGTTGGCGATGGCTCCGTGCCGCGCCTATGCGCCCATGTTCCTCCACGCCCATCCGGACGACCAAGAGCGAAGCGATTTGGCGGCTCGTGCGCTGCTCGGGGTGGCCGCGGCACGACTTGTTCATTTCACCGGAGACGACCGCGCTACGCAGGGGGAAGGACCCCCTGCACAAGCGTTGGCGGTGGTGCTCGGTGGCGCGGAGGTTGGCCACATCGCGGTCGCGCCGACGATGCGTGGACTCTCGCGAGACGATCAGCGGTTGCTCTCGCTCGTCGCGAACGAGCTCGGTGGACCCATGCAGATGGCAGCGCTCTATGAAGATGCGCGCCGGCTTGCGACGACCGACGTCCTCACCAACTTGCTCAATCGCCGCGCATTTCTGGATGCCATAGAACGCGAGCGTGCGCGGTCGGATCGCCACACGTTTCCACTCTCCATGCTGCTGCTCGACATCGACCACTTCAAACGAATCAACGACGGGCGGGGGCACGCAGCTGGTGACGCCGTGCTGCGCGGCGTGGCGCGGGTCCTCGGGAGCGTTGCGCGCAAGAGTGATTTCGTCGCTCGCTGGGGAGGAGAGGAGTTCGTGGTGGGGCTTCCGCAGACCAGTGATGCGGGCGCGCGAGTCGCGGCCGAGCGGTTCAGGCGCGCGGTTGCCGCAGAACCCTACCCGGTGCCAGACGCGCATGAACCCGTGGCCGTGACAGTGTCCATTGGGGCGGCGAGCGCCGACGCGCCCTGGTCGGTCGACAGACTGGTCGGCGCAGCCGACGCGGCGATGTACGCGGCAAAGATGCGCGGCCGAAACCGGGTAGAGGTTGCATCAGAAGGCGAGGAAAGCGTGTCGATACAGCGGATGCGTGCCGAGCTTCGCGGCGGTGTGCCGCTCGGCTCGCCCCGCAATCAGTAGCTCCCGGCCTGCGCAGTCTTCGTTTGCGTCCGGAACTCGGCGAGAGACCCGCCACAGTCGCAAGACTCCGGGACGTGAGCTTTGTGATAGACGCGCTCGCAACGGGGGCACACGCGGGCATCGGGCTCATAGGCGATGACCTTGCCGCTCGCGGCGCAATGTTTGCCAACAACCTGCGGCGGCTCGAGAGGCAGCATCTGTCCCACACCGAGGCGAGCCTCGGCAATCGGCGCGTCTCCGGGCAAGTCGACAACGCTCGGCACGCGCTCACGCGCCTCCTTTGCGATCCAGGCAGCCGCCTGGGGATGACTCGCCGCCGATGCGACGATGGTCATGCCGACGCCGAGCTCGTCCTTGCCGGTGACGCGAACCGCTTGGTCGCTCCAACCGACACGCTCGACCGCGCACCACGGCATTCGGCGCAGCCCCGCTCTCTCGACGGCGACTCCGCGATCCCCGACGCGAAGGGGCGGTTCGCCGCTCGTACCGATCCAAATGGCGATTCCGACGAGCACGGCACCGACCGCGAGAATGTAGGGCGCGTACTTGAATGGCTCGGGCCCAGCGTCGCGAAACAAGGACCCGAATTCGCCCCACGTACCCGCTCCCATGGCGACGGCGCCAATGGCGCCAAGCAGGTAGACGACGCCTGGGCTCGTGCTCGTGCGCGGCTCGAATCGTTGCTCGCGCCAGTCGCGCGCTTTGCCGCGCTTTGCAGATTTCGTCTTCTTTGCCATGGCGCGAGTGGACCTTACATCCGTGCAAGCTCGTCGTATAGGTACGCAGCGCTTTTGATCCCAAGGTGGTAGTTGCCCAAGTCCAGCCATTCGTTGGGCGCGTGCGCGTTCTCGTCGGGCTGGCCAAAGCCCATGAGCAGACACGGCTTTCCAGTCGCGTCTGCGATCGTTCGTACGAACGGGATACTCCCGCCCTCCC
Organism: Myxococcota bacterium; assembly: GCA_030776305.1. Lineage (GTDB taxonomy): Bacteria > Myxococcota_A > Polyangia > Polyangiales > Polyangiaceae > Palsa-1150. Next base: position 30,799 of record JALYHX010000590.1, on the reverse strand, counting down.
GCATGAACACCGTGGGTTTGCCGAACGCTTTCGTGAATGCACGTTTGGCGATCTCGTAGATGGGATGGTCGGTAGGCGCGAGGTACGGTCGCCCTCCGTGAAGGAAGTCGACGCGTACGCGGACCGCGGAGGGAGCGATGCGCTGGAGGTGATCGGCGAGCTTGCGGGCAATGTCGTCCGGCTCCTGATTGGGGACGAGCCGGCAACTGATCTTCGCGCGAGCTCGCGCGGGCACGATCGTCTTCGCGCCCTCTCCCTGAAAGCCACCACCGATGCCGCAGCAGTCGAGTGTCGGTCGCGCCCAAACGCGCTCGAGCGTCGTATAACTCTTCTCGCCCCATGGCTCGGGCGCGCCCGTAGAACGAAGCCACTCCCGTTCGTCGAAGGGGAGGGCGGCAATCTCGCGCCGCTCGTCGGCGGAGATCGGCAGCACGGCATCGTAGAAGCCCGGCACGGCGACCCGACCGTCGTCGTCGTGAAGCGACGCAATCATTTTCGCAAGCGCATCGATTGGATTCATTACGCCGCCGCCGAACGTCCCCGAGTGGAGATCGAGCGCCGGTCCGTCGACGAAGACTTCGAGATAGGACAGCCCACGCAGTCCGACGCACAGCGACGGAATGCCACGACCGAACATCGCTGTGTCGCTGACGCATACGAAGTCCGATTCGAGATCGCGCTCGTGATCGCGCATGAGAGCATCGAGGTTGGGGCTGCCGATTTCCTCCTCGCCTTCGATGATCATCTTCAGATTGATCGGGAGCGCACCTGCGGCCCGGATGAAGCTCTCGACGGCCTTGACGTGGATATACACCTGGCCTTTGTCGTCGACGGCGCCTCGTCCCCACAGGCGATTGTCGCGAATGGCGGGCTCGAACGGCGGGGTGGTCCACTCGGCTAGGGGATCAACGGGCTGTACATCGTGATGTCCGTAGACGAGCAGCGTCGGCTTGCCGGGAGCGCGAGTCCATTCGGCGAACACGGCCGGATGTCCCGCCGTAGCCCATGTTTCGACGCGATCGGCGTCAAGTAAACGGAGCTGGGTTGCCAGATAGGCGGCGTTCTTCTCGACGTCGCTTGCGTGGGCAGGGTCGCTCGATATCGACGGAATGCGCAGCCAGAGGACGAGGTCGTCGACGAAGCGCGCGCGATGGGCATCGACGAAGGCGATGACGTCCCGCATGGAGTCCATCTTGGAGAGCATTGCACCTACTTGGCGAGCAACGCCAGGGCGTCGCGAAGCGTTACCTCGAACGGGACGTCTTCATCCCGCTCGCCGAGGGAGGCGATGGCTCGGTCCGCCTCGTGTGGCTTGAAGCCCATTCCGGTCAGCGCCCCCCGCAGCCGATCGGCTCCGATCTTTCCCGTGTCCCGCTCGGGGGCTGCTGTGTTCGGCGCCGGCGGCGCGGATGCGATCAGCGCCGGAAGCTTGTCGCGAAGCTCGAGCAAGAGACGCTCGGCGATTTTTCTGCCGACGCCCGTGATGCCGGTCATCGCCGCCAAATCGCGGCGGGCCACGGCGCGAGCCAGCTCGGCGGCCGGCAACGCGCCGAGCACCGCAACCGCGATCTTCGGGCCTACGTTGGACACGCCGAGGAGGACGCGGAACGCGGCACGCTCGGTCTCATCGGCAAACCCAAAGAGCGACAGCGCGTCCTCGCGGACGTGCGTGTACACCCAAAGCGTGACGCGGCCGGCCTCGTCGACACGAACACGACCCAGCGTACCGAGGGGGACGGCGAGTTCGTACCCCACGCCACCCACGTCCAACAGGACGCCGCCGTCAACCTCTTGGGTCACGACCTTGCCGGTGAGCCGGCCGATCATGGGCCCACCGTAGCATGTGGAGCCGGAGACAACCGACAGGAATGCGTGGAGATCTACCCTTGCGCAGAGACATCTCGTATGGGTCGCACTTGAACATGCTCGGCGGCGTCATCAGGTGCGGGCTCGCCCTGCTTCTCGTGGCTCGGGTCTTGTTCGTTTCCACGCCGGCGATGGCGCAGGCCGCGCCTCCTGCAGCTCACGAGGATGCGGCTTTCGACGTCATGAATCTCTTGACGCAGCACGGCCTGCACGACATCCACGACGAGAGCTGGAACGCGTACGGACAATTCACGTACATCTCGAGCTTGAAACCTCCCTTTTCGGCCGCGTACACGAACAAGGACTTCTCGCTCTCGACCGAGGGGGAGCGAAGCTTCACGGGCACGCTCACGTTCTTCGTCGGCCTTCGGCTCTGGCGCGGCGGCGAAGCGTATTTCGTTCCCGAAGTCATTGCCGAGCGCCCGCTCTCGAACCTTCGCGGGATTGGTGGCTCAATCCAAAATTTCGAACTTCAGAAAGGCGGCTCACCATCGCCGCAAATATACCGATCACGTACGTATCTTCGTCAAACGATCGGGTTCGGCGGCAAGCAGGTCGAGAAGACGTCGGACCCGATGCAGCTCGCGACCGTCGTCGACGCCAGGCGATTGGTTCTCACGGCAGGCAACTTCACGATCCTCGATGTGTTCGATAGAAACGCGATCACGTGGGACCCCCGTCAGACATTTTTCAACATGGCGTTCATGACATACGCGTCCTGGGATTTCCCTTCCGACGAGCGGGGATATTCGTGGGGCGGCACCGCAGAAGTCTATTGGGACGATTGGGCATTGCGATTCGGCCGCATTACGCCGCCGCAGAGACCAAACCAGCTTCCCGTCGATTTTCGCCTCGACAAGTACTACGGCGATCAGCTGGAGCTCGAGCACGATCACGTGCTTTTCGGTCAGGCCGGAGCCGCTCGTATTCTCGGCTATCGAAACAACGTCGAGACCGGCCGATTCGACGACGCCATCGCCGCATTCCAGTCGGACCCCAGCAAGAGCGCCTTCAATGCCTATGCCACCAACTGCCCGGGCAACTACGGCTCGAAGAGTGCGACCGCGCCCGATCTCTGCTGGGTGAGGAGACCGAACGTGAAGGTCGGTATCGGGATCAATCTCGAGCAGCACATCATCGACGATATCGGGGTGTTTTTTCGCGGCATGTATTCCGATGGAGAGACCGAAGTGGATGCCTACAACCCGGCCGATCGGTCCGTCTCCTTCGGAGCCTTAGGCAAAGGTTCCACCTGGCACCGGCCATTCGACGTTGCCGGCGTCGCGTACGCAGTGAGCTGGATATCCCAGACGCATGCCCAATACCTATCGATGGGAGGCATCGACGGGTTCATCGGAGACGGCTACCTCCGTTCGGCGCCCGAGAGCGTCATCGAGGCTTTCTACAGCGTGAACCTCCTCGAGGCGATCTGGCTTTCCGCGGACTACCAGCGTCTCTGGAATCCCGGATTCAACGCGGACCGCGGCCCGGTGAACATTTTCGGCTGGAGGGTTCATGCCGAGTTTTAGCCCGCAGGCTCCTTTCGCATTCGCCGCCATCGTGGCCGCGCTCGGATATGCGTCTGGCGCCAAGGCGCAGCAGCAACCTCAGGGGTTTGCAGTCGAGCGCCTTTATCCGTCGGCTCCGGGCGGTGGCTGGTTCGTCATGGACAACCTCGACATGCGTGGTGGCCTCGGCGGTGCGATGGCGCTGACCAGCGGCTATTCCAAGAATGCGCTTCGGGTCACCGACGGTTCGCGGCACCTCGCCGTCGTCTCGGACAACGCGTTCGCCGACCTGGGTTTCGCCGTCACGTACGACCGCTGGCGCCTCTACGTCAACCTGCAAATGCCGCTCTTGACCAGCGGCCAGAGCGGCATAGTCGGCGACTATCAGTTCGACGCCCCCTCCGTCGATCTGGGCTCGCATCCGGATACGCTATCCGACGTTCGCATCGGAGCGGACGGGCGCCTGTTCGGGGATGCCTCGAGCCCTTTGCGTCTCGGCGCCAGCGCGCAGCTCTTCGTCCCGAACGGCAATCGCGCGGAATCCGACATCGACGGCAATCGCCACGCCCAATACGGCACCGACGGCACGTACCGCGCCATGGGCCGCATGCTTGTCGCCGGCGATATCGGCCGGTTCATCTACGCCGGACAGCTCGGCATGCACGTTCGCCCGCTCGATGACTCGCCCATTCCAGGCAGTCCGCGAGGGAGCGAGCTTCTCTTCGGCGTCGCCGCGGGCCGGAAGTTTTCTCTGGGCGGGAATCGCAATGAAGCTGTCGTGATCGGGCCCGAGATTTATGGAGAGACGGCGTTCAAATCATTTCTCGGATCGACGACCACGGGCCTCGAGGGACTCTTGACGGGACGCCTCGAAGGAACTGCCGACCACGGCGCGCAACTTCGAATCAAATTGGGCGCCGGCGCAGGCCTCAATCCACACTTCGGCGCGCCAGCATGGCGCATCGTTCTGGCGCTCGAGCTCTTCGATTACGTTGCCCCAATCGCGTCACGGACGTCGGACACTGACGGCGGCCCTCGTGTTTCCACGAACATCGAGTGATCGGTACCCCGCCAACCGCGATCACGACCGAGCTTCATTCGGTGCGGAGGACGCAACGCAGCTGCAGCCAGCAACGCCAGCACCGGCGTGACGACCATGTGATACCTATCCTCGCCGAAAAATACGATGTGTGTGACCAGCGTCGTGGCCATGAGGACCACGCCCAGAAGCAGCGTGGGGGGAAAGCTCGGACGGCCCGGAAGCGGTAGCCACGGGATGATCACGGCGAAAAGGACAAGGGGCCAGAACATGGGGGCGTCGCCCGCGACGGCGAGCGCCCCAAGGCCGGCCGCCGTGACGAGCAATGCGCCTTGTGTCGCCGCGGCGCGCTGCGGCCGAAACCCGGGGAACGCAATGCAGCCGAGCGCTGCAGCCGCAACGAGAAGACGATGCGCAAGCGTCGTCAGGGCGCGCGCGCGAGCACGCCATTGCTCCGGCCACATCTCCGGTCTTGCCTCGTGCAAGTACTCTACGGCAAACGACTCGTGATCGAACGTGTACCCCAACTTTGCCGGGACGAGTGACAGCCAGTGCCACGGGTGCGCTTCAATTTCCCCGACTCCGTATGTGAACCAGCAGCGGTCCTGCTGCACCTGCCCGGTGACGTCCCGGCACCCGTCGCTCGACCGTAGCGTCTCGAAGCGGCCGGTTGCGCGGGGGAACGCGCCAATGGCAAGGTTCCAGCCCGCGTTTGTGCTGACGAGCGCGCAACCATCCATGACTCGACAATTTCGCAAGGTCCACGGCAGGACGGGTACGAGCGCCAGAGCGCACGCGGCGACGGCCATCGACAAGCGTACCCGTGGAGGGCCGCCCGCAACCCATCCGAGAAACGGCGCGCACAGCAGTGCTTGCGGACGCACGAGCGCCGCGACTCCAAGCACGAGCGCGCCGACGACCACTGCGCGGCGCGGCCGCTTGTCGCGCACGGTCAGCCAGAACGCAGTGAGCGTCAGGAGTGCCGCTAGCGGTTCGCTCATCACGAGTGCGGCATACAGCGTGAGTCCGGGGTGCAGCGCAACGAGCAGCCCGGCGACCCGCGCCCGTGTCGGGGAGAGTCCATACCGCGCCAGTGCCCACGTGACCACGGCGAGCGCGGCACCCACGAGTGCATTGGCGGCTCCCGCCACCGCATGGCTCGCTCCGAAGATTCGGTAGAAGGCGGCGAGAAACGCGCTGTATCCAACGGGATAGTGACACCACGGGTGCCATACGACCGCACCGCCGATGCTTCGATCGTCCGAGTACCCGAGTCCCGCTGCGATCCGGCGCGCACCGAAGTCATAGTAGTGCCCGTCCCACACGGACTCCCCCGACCACGCAAGCGCGACGTACAGGCGAGGCCCAAGGGCAACGACGAAGAGGAGCGCGCCGAACAGAGCATCGAAGTGTCGGCCGGTTCGCGGCGTGATCTCGCGGACGCTGACGGATTCGGTCACGCGAGCTCCTTGCCGCGCGCCGCGAGCTCCTCCCGCAGCCGCCGCAAGTACGTCTTCTGGACTTGCATCGGATCGAGACCGAGCTGCTTCGCCACCTCGACGAGAAAGCCGCGCGTGTAGACAAGCGCGGGCAATTCGTCATAGCGGTCTTCCTCGAGCGCGAGCAGGTGCGCGCGGCCAATCTTGCTTTTGGCGCTGATCTCCACCAACTCGAGCCCGAGCGACTCACGCACTTTGCGCAAGAGTGCGCCGGAAAACTCGGTGTCCGGCCCAATTTCTCGCTGCAGCTCCCGTTGCAGCATGAGATGCTCGGCGGCCACCGCGGGACTCGTCGTCCGCGCCGAGAGTACCTCGGGCTCGACGATGGGGAACGTCGACAGATCGTACGCGCGTCGGCGGACGGGGTCGAGCAGTGTGTCGTACGCTTCGTCGAGCTTGCGCTGCGAGCTCGCGAGCTGCTCCCTGTCCAGCATCGAGACCGTCGCCAGCCCGCCGGTCGCATAGATCTCACGCTGGCGTTTGTACGCCCTCCGGACCTCATCGTCGGAGGCGGAACGCGTGACTCCGAGCGCCGCGTAAAGTGTAGGTTCCTCGGTCGGAACCGGCAGGGTGGTCGGATTCTCCCCTGGCTTGGCGGTGGCAAGCGCGAGCACACGCCTCGCGATGCGCTCGACGTTGCGCGCGCTCTTGCTCGTCGGGCTGTCGACGAGCAGCGGCCTGTTTCGCCGAACCGTCAACCACACTGTGTCGTCGTGTTCGACGTGACCGAGCTCGTCGAGCGCGACACCGTAATGGCGAGAGACCAGCCCGCTCATCCAGGCCCCGAGCTCAGCGTCGGTTCGGATTCGCGTCTGGTTGACGACCAGCTGCACTTGCATCGTCTGAGCCATTGCCCAGGCGGCGTCGGCAAGCGTTCTATCCACCTTCGACAGTCTGCGGACTAGTTCGATGGGTGGCGGAAGCCTCCCCAGGTCGAGGAGCGCGCGATTCATCAGCGCCAAACGCAGCTTGTCGCGCATCAGCATGCGGCGCAGGCGTCGGCGAAATGCGGCTCGCAGAAAGCGGTACGTCGTCTCGATTGCGGGCGGTTCGGGGACCGTGACGGCGATCGGGATGTCAGCGGCGAGCATCAGATCCAGCGCAAAATCGCCGTGGCCAGGCCCGACGTCGACCACCAGATAATCTGCATTCAATTGGCGCAAGGCCGAGAGCCATCGCATCTTGCGCCCGGCGCGGAGCATAGGGCCACGACTCACCGCATCGTGTGCTGCGGGGAGCAGAGAGAGCCCAGGCACGCTGGTGGGAACGAGCGCTTGTCGAAAGGCATCGGGTCCACCGTCGTGGATGTTCGGTTCGACGCGCGCGGCATCCAGACCGAAGTGCGTGTGCACGTTCGACCCCGTCGGGTCAGCATCAACGAGGATGACTTCCTTGCCGAGCTGCGCGAAATAGATCGCGAGATTCACGGCGACCAGGCTCTTGCCGACTCCACCGCGTCCCCCTCCCACGGCGATGAAGCGCCGCGGCGTGCGAACGTCAGCGTCCGGCTCGGAGTCGCGGTCGGATGTCGGCGACTTGTCGCTCATCGAAGCGTGGCACACGCCAACGTGGGCGCGTCGTCGAAACCAGGACCGATGTTGCGCAAACCGCAGCCACCGTACTGCGCGCGCAGCGGCCGCGCAAAGCGCCGTTCGAACAAGGACCCTCGGGAGGCACCAGACGGCGAACGTCTGGACTATGCTGCGGCGTATGCGCGTGACCGTACTTGGAGCCGGGTACATGGGCAGCGCCATGGCGTGCGTGGCCCGGCGGCAGGGCCACGACGTGCGTTTGTGGGGAACGTGGCTGGACGACGCCTTGCTGGACCACTGCGAGCGAGGCGAGCCGCATCCGCGTCTCAAGCTGCGGCTCGACGGGATGTCGCTCTACCGTGCGCCGCGCCTGGCCGACGCACTCGCCGGAGCGAACCTTGTGGTGCACGCCGTAAGCTCCGAGGGCATGGTCGCCGTCATGAGCAAGGCCGCGGCGTTCTTGCCCGATGTACCGGTGCTCAGTGTGACCAAGGGTCTTCTCCAATCGCCGCGCACCGGTCGCATGGGGCGCGTGGACGTCGTCGTCGGCGAGCACCTCGGTCGGCGTCTTCGGTTCGTGCATGCCGGAGGTCCGGCCAAGGCCACGGAGATCGCGCGGGGCGTCTTGACCTGGATGCAGTTCGCAGGGGATCTCGCGGACGCGACGGTGTGCGTGCGCGCGCTGGCCGGCAACGGGCTCGATGTGAGTCCGAGCGATGACTTGGCCGGGGCAGAGCTTTGCTCCGCGCTGAAGAATGCGTACGCGACCGGCCTCGGCCTGTGGGATGGCTACGTCGGCGCTGACGCACACAACGCGCGTGCCGCGTGCTTTACGCAAGGGATCGTCGAGATGCACGCCATCGTCGTGGCCGCAGGCGGCCGCGCCGAGACGGTCTACGGCCCGGCTGGTGTCGGCGATCTTCATGTCACCGCCGCAGCGGGGCGGAATCGCGTGTTCGGCGAGCGCGTGGGTCGCGGAAAGGCCGCGAAGCAGGTCGCCGCGGAGATGCTCGCTGCCGGAGAGCTTACCGAAGGCTACCCTGCCATCGCGACGGCATGGCGCTATGCGCGCGAGCAGGGAATCGGTGGCCTCTCGCTCCTTGAGGCGCTCCACGCAATCGTCTGGGAGGACGCGCCCGTTGCGGCTACCCTGACAGCGCTACGGATGACATCGCTGCCGTCGAACACGATTCGCTAGACCTTTTTCGACAAGCCGAGCACGAGATCGAACTCGTTCGCGGTGACGGGTGCGACCGAGAGCCTCGGCTGGCGGAAGATCACCATCTTGCCGAGCACCGGGTGACTTCGCATCTCGTCGAGCAACACGGGTCGCACGAGCTTGCGTACGGCCTCGACGTCGACGGCGCTAAAGTCGCCCTTCGAGGTCGGATCGGGGTATGCCTCACGGGCGACACGGGCGACGCCGACGACGGCTTTTCCTTCGTTCGAGTGGTAATAGAGGCACAAGTCTCCCTTTTTCATCGCGCGGAGATTGTTGCGAGCCGTGTAGTTGCGAACTCCCTCCCAGCTCGTCGACCCGTCGGCCACCAGCTGCTCGAACGAGTATTTGTCCGGCTCGCTCTTGATGAGCCAATGTCCACGGGCCATGGGCGCGAATTCTATACGGAGCCATGAAGGTGGACCATCGATGAGACGATTTCGCCTTCCGACCCTCGGTCTGGCGATTGCTGCGGCGGCGTGCGGAGCATCCGCGCCGGCACTGTCGACCCCGCGAAGCTCGGAGACGGTCGTGACGGAGTCCCCCGACGCCGCCTCCACCCCAACCGATCTGTCCCCCGGCGCGGACGTCGGGACCGAAGCGGAAACCTTGACGTCGGTCGACGCCTCGGCGGGTTCGGCGAGCACGACCTTGCCCGACGCGCGAGCCACGTCGCCGGAATCGTGCAACGAACAGTCGCCACAGGACTTTCTCGTTCGCTCCACCTTCCTGAAGGGCGGACAAGACGCGATCCAGCGCGCCATCCAGTACCGCACCGATACGTACGGCTATTTCAAGGGCTTTGGCCGCGCCGGCGCGGACGCGCAATCCCCGAGCACGTATGTGGTTTCGACCACGTTCATGGATTTGCCGATCAAGATGCATCGCAAGGTCGTTCCGGCGCTGCAATGCGTCGAAGAAGAGATCAAGCGCACGTGTGCCCGCCACCCATACACACCACACGCTTTGGCCGGCATCCGATACAAAAACACGTACCGCGGCGGAGAAGTGACCAATCATATCTACGGAATCGCGATCGACATCGATCCGGGCCAAAACTCGTGCTGCGGGTGCGTGAAGCCGTGGAACGAGGCTCCCATCTGCAAGCGGCCGGCAAAGACTGAGTACGACCGGATGGCCATGCCCGAATGTTGGGTGCACGGCTTCGAGCGCTACGGCTTTTACTGGCTCGGTCACGATGTCCTGCGGGACACGATGCATTTCGAGTTTCTAGGGGATCCGGACCGCATTCTAAGGAGCGCTCCCGGCCGGCCGGCTGCACCGTTGGATGGGGGGAGTTAGGCGAAGCGGCCCTCCATCGGGCTCAGGGGTATTCGCCTGGCGTCTCAGCGCGTTCCCCCCACCGCGGTCGCCACCATGGGTCGCACGCCCAGCTCGCGGCGAACGCATCTCGGAGGACGACCTCTGCGAGCTTCCCGCGCGGGGAGAAACCCCACGGGGCCTCTTGCGAAACGTCATCCGGGTTGGCGTACACCCGCCAGATGAAGAGTCCGGCGAAATCAGGCTCGTCGATCATCGGGCCCACGAGCGCTCGATATGCAGCGGCCTGCGCCGCCTCGTCGACGGGGACGCCGCTCATCCGCTCCGGCCACTCCCAAGGTCGCACCGCGGGATCGGAACGCGTCGTATAACCGGCTTCGGTGAACAGAACGGGCTTGCCCCAACGCTCGGCGAGGGCGTGCACTTTGTCACGGACACCGCGTCCCCCCTGGAGCAGTGTCGCAGCCGACGCTCCGGGAACGTCGGCCAGCGGATAGAACGCGTTGATCCCGACGACATCGATGTCCCCGAGGATGACCGTCTCTTCGACGTCGTCCCAATTCGCAGAATATGTCAGTAGGCCGTGATAGACGCGCCGGACGTCACTCACGACTCGCGCGAAACTCGAGGCACGTGCCGTCGTCACCCACGTGCGAAGCTCGACCCCGACGGAGAACATCTCGGCTTGCGTTGCCTCGGCCACCTCGGCCCAGGTCCGCACGAACCGCTCGTAACTCTCCCGCCAGTTCGCCCATCCCTCGTCACTCTTGGGATCGATGTAACCGCGCCAGTCGCCCGACTCGACCCACAAGTGCGGGACGATCATGACGCGAAAACCGCGCGCGTGGGCCATGCGCACCGCGCGCGCAACATCCAACCGATTGCGCTCGAAGGGTGCCTCGAAGGTCACGTCGACGCCGGTGCCCGACAGATCGGCGACCCGACCGAACGGGGTCACCGAAATCCATGTGGCCCCAATGGCCTGTGCCTCGACGAGCGCGCGGTCGTACGCGGGCGAGCCGTAACCAACCCCGGGGTGGTAGCCGTTTTCGATGGGGCCGATCGTCATGCCGCGTACACCGCCGATTTCGGAGCGTTTCCATGCGTCTGCTCCCGGCGGCGTCAGGGCGAGTTGAAAGGCGACCGCCAATGGCAAGGGACCAATCACGCGTCGCGCTCCAGAAGCGCATCGGTCAAGGCGGTCAGGTCCGGGACTACGTCGTTGGCTCCGGCGCGCGTCAGCTCTTCGGCACTGTACGAGTGGGTCACCGCGACGCAGCGCAAGCCTGCCGCCCTTGCCGAGACGACTCCTCCGAGTGAATCCTCGACGACGACCGCCCCCCCCGCATGACCGCGGCGGCGCAGCTCGTCGAGCGCGAAACGGTACGGCGCTGCGTCTGGCTTCGATGCGGTCGTGCTCTCGGCGCTGACCACGAACGAAACGGCCGCTGCCACTCCGATCTTGTCGAGGGCGAACACGATCTCGCGCCGAAGCGAGCCCGACACGATCCCCACGGGTCCGCGCGTCGCGCGATGCAACACGACCTCGACGGCGCCGGGAAAAACCCGGACGCTCGCCGCGAAGCGGGCCAAGAAATGTGGGCTCTTGGCCGCTACGAGAGCGTGAACTTGTTGCTCGTCCGGCGTGTGGCCCGCGGCCGAAAGAACGTCCCGGAATACGCCGGCGTCGTCCAGACTGAGGTAGTGCTCGACATAATGGCGCGGATCGATCGCCAGGCCGCTCGACCCCAGGACGTCGTTGAATGCCGCCAGGTGAACGGGCTCGCTGTCCACCAGCACGCCGTCGAAGTCGAAAAGCGTGGCGATCACGGTGCCTTCTACTTGTAGGCGCGAGCGAGGTCGAGCGATTCGATGACCGCCCGCCCGAAGCGCGCTTCCACGGATCGCGTCTCGGCAGCATACCCGAGCCGCACGACGACGGTATGAGAACCAGGCGCGATTTCGAGGGAGATGGGGGTCACTCCCGCGATCTGCTTGCCATCGACGCTGACCGTCGCGCCACCCGGGGTCGTGGTGACGCTGAGCATGGACGAACGACTGCGTAACGCCCTCGCCTCGCGTTCGGCGTCCGCGCGGTCTTGCGGTGACAGGTCCCCGTGTGCAAGGTACTCGTCGATCGCGCGATTGGCACCATCGCCATCGTCGAGTTTCTCGAGAGTGCGCGCGACGTTCCACAGTTCGGTCGAAGGACCCCCCAGCCGGTACGCCATTCGAAAGTAGCGCAAGGCATCGGCGAAATGGGCTTCTCGGAAGCTGTACACCCCCTCGCGATCGAGCTCGCGCGCGGCGGCGACGTTCGGATGACGCGGGTGGGCCTTCGCTTCATCGTCATCCGAGGCCGCAGATGCCGAGCGTGGGCACGCCCCGCAGCCCGAGCACAATGTGGTCGCTAGAAGCGCGGTCGCCAAGATTCGCATGGACGTCGGCCGTGCACGAGCCTATCGCGGTCACGCCGCGACGAGTACGAAGCGCGTAATCTCCGGGGGCGCGCCGACTCTGGAGGGCGTCGCCACCGTTCCAAACCCCCGGTTCACGTAGAGCGTCGTACCGCGAACGGCGTACGATCCTGCCACATACTTCAGAAAGGTGTTCGCTGGGCAAAAGCCCGGATTGATCTGTCCTCCGTGCGTGTGACCGCTGAGCTGCAAGGCCACCTGGCCCGCCCAGCGGTCGACCGTCGGAGGCTGATGGGAGAGGAGAATGCGCGCCAGCTCCGTCGGCACCATGGCGGTCGCCCGATCGAGCCTTGGACCGGCCCGGCCGTAACGCACGGACCAGCGGTCATCGACGCCGAGAAGCGCGAAGCCTCCGCGGTCGTGCGGACGAATGACTCGTCCCTCGTCGACCAACGTCCCCACGCCCGCTGCGCGAAGTGCGGCAAGCACTTCCTCCTCGTCCGCGTAATAGTCGTGATTGCCAAGTATCGCGGTCACGCCATCGCGCGGGGCGACGTCCGCGAGCTTGCGCGCGACCAACGGCGCGCACGCAGCGTCAAAGTCGACGATATCGCCGGTGACCACGAGAAGATCGGGTCGCGCTTCGCGCACGCGGTCGAGCCCCTCGTTGAGCTCGCGCTCGCCGACGTACATCCCTGCGTGAATGTCGCTGACCTGGGCAATGACATAACCGTCCAAGACGCGCGGGAGTGCCGCGATTCGAACTGGCACTTCGCGCAGCTCGAAGGCGTGTCTGCCGCGCACCATTCCCCAGCCGAGCATCGATCCCGTGGCGCCGAGAAGCGCGACGCCCGTCGTCGCCTCGACGACCTGACGTCGCGTCATCGGCCCACCCGGCGAGTCACCCGCATTCCGTCTCCAGCTCTTGGTAGCGACCCGCCCAGCCAACCATGACAGGGCAAGGACCAGCCCGATGGGGACTGCAGCCATCGCCAGCGGTATCATCAGGAGTTCGACGATGACCCTTGGCCCGGTGGAATCGTGGTCATGCCCCACGAGCCAAAAGGCAATCGGCTGCGGGATCCAGATGAGCAACACGACCGCAAGCACGATGGGTCGATGACGGCCAAGCCACGGGAACGAACCGATGGCCCATGCGTACAAGACGCCGAGGAGCGCGAGCGACAAAAAAAGGAACATCGGTTGGATCTCACCGGCCGTTTAGCACGCCGCTGACGACCCGCTCGATGCGCGCATAGTCGCGGCACACATCGACGCCCCCGAACCCAGCCGCCTCGAAAAGCGCCGCTACGGCCGCCGCTTCGCCTGCGGCCACTTCTACGGCCAGCACTCCCCCAGCCGGAATCAGATGCGAAGGAGCAATCTCGATGATTCGGCGCAAGAAAGCGAGGCCGTCGTCGCCTCCTTCGAGCGCCATGCGCGGCTCGAAATCGCGTACATCCGGCTGAAGCGATTCGAGCTCGCGCGATGGGATGTACGGGGGGTTCGCGGTGATGAGGTCGAAACGACACCCTGGTGGGACGGCGAGGAACAAGTCGCCCGGTCGAAACGCGACATTGTACGCGCCCAGGCGAAGCGCGTTCTCGCGGGCAAGGGTGACAGCGTCCTCGCTGAGATCAGTCGCTAAGACGAACGACGTCGGTCGTTCGCGCGCGAGGGTGATGGCAACGCACCCGCTTCCCGTGCAAAGGTCGAGGGCTCGCATGCACATGGAGAGGTCGCGAGTCCGCTTGAGGGCCACGTCGACGAGGATCTCGGTGTCGGGACGGGGTACGAGGACGCGTCGATCGACACGGAATGACCGCCCATAGAATTCGCGCTCGCCCAGGATGTATGCCATCGGCTCGCGCGATCGGCGCCGGGTAACAAGCTGGCGCAAGCGCGCGAGCTGTGGCGCCTCGAGCGCGCGCTTCGCGTCGACGAAGAGCTGAATCCGTGTCGAAGCCAAGGCGTGAGCGAGCAGGAGCTCGGCATCCAGGCGAGGCGTCTCGATGCCACGCGCACGAAAATCTTCGGTCGCCCACCGAAGCACGGCTTCGATCGTCCAAACCTGTGGTTCGGGCATCGCTCGGGGTGCAGCCTCGACGCCAAGTCGCTAAGATCTTTGACGCGCCGACACGGAGGCCACCAGCGCTTCCACCTCCGAGCGAATCGCGTCGCGCCGTTCGGGGGTCGTCGCCTCGAAGCGCATGACCAGCACCGGCCCCGTATTCGAGGCGCGCACGAGGCCCCACGCCGGCTCGCGCTCCGTGCCGAACGAGATGCGCGCGCCGTCGATGTCGATGACGGACAGCCCCGATGCGCGGTAGTGCGAGCGCACGGCGGCGACGACATCGAATTTGATCGCGTCGGTGCAGTCGACGCGAATCTCTGGAGTCGCGTACGTCCGTGGGACGTCTGCCAGCATTTCCGAGATCGTACGCGGGTCGCGGGACAGGATCTCGATCAGCCGCAACGAAGCATAGATCGCGTCGTCGTAACCAAAGTACCGATCGGCGAAGAAAAGATGCCCGCTCATCTCGCCTGCCAGCAGTGCTCCCTCTTGCTTCATCTTCGTCTTGATGAGCGAATGCCCGGTCTTCCAGAGAATCGGACGGCCACCGTGCTTGGCGATGTCATCATAGAGCGTCTGCGAGCATTTGACTTCGCCGAGAATCGCCGCGCCGGGCCTCTCGGCGAGCAGGGCCCGAGAGAACAGGATCATCAGGCGGTCGCCCCAGATGATGTCGCCGTTCGCGTCCACGGCGCCGAGGCGGTCGGCGTCACCGTCGTAGGCGATTCCGATGCGTGCCTTCGTCTGGAGTACGCGCGCGATGAGCGCTTCGAGGTTCTTCGGCATCGTGGGATCGGGGTGATGGTTCGGAAAGCGCCCGTCCATGTCGCAAAAGAGAGGGTCGGGGGAAAGCCCCACCTTTTTCATACAGGCGAGCCCGAGCGGACCGCCGGCGCCGTTTCCGGCGTCGAGGACGACCTTGATGTCCGTGCGCGCGAGCCGAATTCCGTTCGTGACCATCTCGATGTAGCGATTGGTCACATCGACCCGCTCGAGCGGTTCGGGAGTGCGTTGCGGCGCGAACCGGTCCTCCTCGATGACTCTGCGCAGTGCCTGGATCTCGTCGCCGAAGAAGCTCGCCTTGCCGCGCATCATCTTGAAGCCGTTCTCGTCCGCTGCGTTGTGGCTGCCTGTGATCATCACGCCACCTTCCGTCGAAAGCGCATGAACGGAGGCGTAGAGCAACGGCGTCGGACCGACGCCGATGTCGACGACGTGCGCACCGACTCCGGTGAGCCCTTCGACGAGCGCGGACCTGAGGCGATCGCTCGAAATTCGGCAGTCACGGCCCACGGCGACACGCACCGGCGACGTCGTCCCCGCACCGAGCATCGTCGCAAAAGCGCGGCCGATGCCCCGCGCAACGTCATTGGTCAAATCTCGGTCGGCGACACCGCGGATGTCGTACTCGCGAAACACGTGCTTGGGAACTTGCATGGGACCCTTTCATCAACTCTGGCGCGTTTCACACCGGCCGCGCAAGGCCCTCCTGCTACATTCGCTGCCACCTTGGACTCGCTTCCGCCCCATGTCCTGGCGGCCGACACCTACGCCTATGCCGCGGGAGATATTTATCCGCGTGGCGCGCGGGAGCGGGAGCTCTGCGCCCGCGCGAGCCATCCCGATTGGGCATACCTGGGCGCGCTCGCTGCGCTCGATGTGATCGCCTTCGGTTTCGGCAGCTCGGAGGGCCACAAATATGCGAGCAGCGTCCTGGTCCGACTGACCGGTCCCGCGATGATCGGCGTGGCGTGGGGGGCGACGATTGGCGGGGCCTGGCTTGCCCTCCCGAAGTGCTCGCCGGAATGGATCGGCGACCCGCCGCGCGAGGGAGACATTCGTGAGACCTGGCCGGTGGCGCTTTCGTTGGCCCTGCTCGCGGGCGCAACTGCCCCGATCGTCAACGGGATCGCGATCGGCTCGAACCTGCCTGTCGAGTGGACGGACTTCGAGCGTGCGATGCATGTCGTCGTTGCCGGGATTGCGGGCTTTGGTGGAGCGCTGCTGCCCTACGTGATCCCGCCGCGGACGGTGCGCGCCGCTCGCGAGCTCGAGCGCATCCGCCTAGGCGTGGACCCACGCGGTGGGATGTTTCTTGGCTATTCGGCGCGGTTCTGACCGCTTCCGAGCGGACGGGATCCGTCAGCAACCGCCACTGTCCGGGCAGAGATCCTGGCCAGTCGAGCTCTGGCTGACATTCATCTGGCTTTGGTAGACGCGCACGTAATCGATCTCGAGGCCCTGGGGAAAGGCGGCGTCGTCAATCCCGTGCCGGCCGGCCCACTGCCCGCCGAGTGCGAGGTTCAGCAACACGTGGGCGTACCCAGCATCGCTCCCATCGTCGTGTACCCATTTGTAACCGCGTTTGACGATCATCGCTCCATCGACGTACGTCGCCGCGGTCGTCGCGTCCCAGAGCAGCGCCACCAAGTGGAACGCATCGGGAAAGTTGAACGGGGCGGTCCAGTACGTCCACATCGTGTTGAAGCTCGGGTCAGATGACAGGAACGAGGAGCCCTGCGCGCCGTGGTCGATCACGCCGGTGTGCAGCATGTCGACCTTGTCTTCTATGCCGTTGTTCACGAACTCGAAGATGTCGATCTCGGGCGGCCAAGGCGGCACCTCCGCATTCAGCCAGAACGCGGGCCACACGCCGAGCCCGCCAGGCATCCTCACACGCGCTTCGGCATACCCGTACTTGAGGATCACTTTGGATCGCAGCATCCCGGACTCGTAGTTGACGCCGTTCGCATCGTTGCTTCGGACCTTGTACGCCATGAGTTTGATCGAGCTGCCGGTCATGACGTGGTTGTTGTTCTCGCGATAACGCTGTTTCTCGTCATTGAGGTAATCCAGGGTGCCCATGCTGTAGACGAAGCGTGTCCACCACTTCGAAGTGTCGAGTTGGGGCTCATCGAACTCGTCACTGAAGACAAGGCGATAGCCAGCTGGAACATACGGGCTATCCCGCGACGTCGTGTTCGGGCCCGTGTCCGGTGTTGACCCTTCAGCGTCCGGACCCGCCGCCTCCGATGCGCCGCTCGCGTCATTTGGCGAGTCAGGCGCCGCGTCCGATGAAGGGTTCGCGTCGCCGGACCGTCGGTCGGCCGAGTCCATCTCGGTCGAGCGGCCATGCCCGGCGCCGTCCTGAACCGATAGCCACGTGGCCGCGTCGCTCTCCGCATGGTTGGAGCTGGAGCACCCCGCAACGGCGATCACGGCAACGAGGACGGTCGCTCGCATGACTCTCGTCTTTCGGGTCCTGGCAGCGGTTGCGTCGGTCTGACAACGAGATCTACGTCGAAAACGATCCCAATGCTGTCCATATTCTTCACCCATGTCGTGTGAGCTGCGTCAATCCGTATGACGATCGTCACGCGAGCTTGAGGAACCGGGCGAGAATCTTCTTCTGTCCCCAGCCGGGAAAGAACGCCACCACCGCCGGCTCCCCAACGCTCACGATATCCAGGACTTTGCCTTCACCGAATCGGTCGTGCTTCACGCGCGCGCCGCGTGTCAGCGGCAACGCAGTGACGTCGGCGGGCCGATCGTCGAAGAAATCGTGATCCACGTATCGGTCCCCCGGCCGCGACGAGTTGTGCTGCGCTGCCGCCTGCGGGTGACGCCAATTGCGCACACGCAGAACGGCCTCCACGCCGTCGTCGGCGGAGCGACGATCGTCCGGCTCGCGGTCGCTGGTTCGACCGCCTTGGTGTTCGCGGTCGCTGGTTCGACCGCCTTGGTGTTCGCGGTCGATGTATCGACCGACACGCTCTTCGCTCGCCATGGCTGACGTAAAGACATGCTCGGCGACTCCGGCCGGCAGCTCGCCCAGGAAGCGGCTCGGCCGATTCCACCGGGTCGTGCCGAAGATCTGACGTATCTGCGTATGAAGCATCACGAGCTGCCTTCGAGCCCGCGTAATGGCCACGTACGCGAGGCGCCGTTCCTCTTCCAGTTCCTCGTGCTCATCCGGCTTCACTCCCTTGTACGGGAACATCTCCTCTTCCATGCCGGTGAGGAGGACCTGCTCGAATTCGAGCCCCTTGGCACTGTGTACGGTCATCAAGACCACGCGTCCGCCCTCGTCGATGCCATCGATGTCGCTTGCAAGCGTGACCCGCTCCAGAAAACCAGCGATAGTCGGCTTCTCGCCGGCAGCGGCCGCCTCCGCCTCGTAGTCCCTCATCGAGCCGATGAGCTCGCGCAAGTTCTCGATGCGCGCATCGGCCTCCGCCGTGTCTTCACCCTGAAGCGCCCTGACATAACCCGTGTCGTCGAGGGTACGCTCGAGCAATTCGCTCGGCACAAGCTGCTCGGCGGCCGAACGCAACCCAACCAGCAGCTCGCGAAAACCCGCGAGCTTTTTCTTCGCGGCGGTCCCGAGCTCGCCGATGTCCTCGATGCGGGAAATCGAGTTGAATAGCGTCGCACCGTTCGCCGTCGCCCACGCGACGAGGCGATCGATCGTCGTCGACCCGATGCCGCGCGCCGGGACGTTGACCACCCGAAGCAGGTCGACGTCGCTGCGGGGATTTTCGACGATGCGCAAATATGAGAGCGCGTCCTTGATCTCCGCGCGCTCGTAGAAGCGGGTGCCACCGACAATCTGGTAGGGAAGGTTCGCCGCGCGCAACGCTTCTTCGAGGACGCGGGACTGGGCATGGATACGGTAGAAAACCGCGATGTCACGCGCTTCCGTGCCGCTGGCTCGGGCGCGCTGAATCGCATCGACGACGAATGCCGCCTCGTCGCGCTCGTCACGCGCCGCGACGACATGGATCGCGCCCCCTTCGGCGTTCGCGGTCCAGAGCTCCTTTGGCTCGCGCGTTCTCGATTGCGAGATCACCGCGAGGGCCGCGGCCACGATGCGCCCGGTCGATCGGTAGTTCTGCTCGAGCTTGACGATCGTCGCGGTCGGATAGTCGCTCTGAAAGCCGCGGATGTTTCGTACGTCGGCGCCGCGCCAACGATAAATACTCTGGTCGTCGTCACCGACGACACAAAGGTTGTGGTGATCGCGCGCGAGCTCACGCAAGAAGCGGTACTGCGTGGCATTCGTGTCCTGAAACTCGTCGACGAGCACATGGTCGAAACGTCGACGGATGCGATCCCCCTCCTGGGTGCGCTCGAGAAGCCGGGCGACGAGCAGAATAAGATCCTCGAAGTCCACCGCGTTCGCCGCACGCAGCCGCTCCTCATAAGCACGAAAAATGCGCAACGCGACGTCGTCGATATACGAGGTCGATGCGGCCTCGTCCGGACCGCGGCCCTCCTGCTTGTGCTTGTGGATGTGCGCCAGGACTGCGCGCGGAGGATAGCGGCGATCGTCGAGATCGAGGTCTTTGAGAGCGCGCGAGACGACCGCCTTCTGGTCGCTCGTGTCGTAGATGAGAAAGTTCGACTG
The DNA here is from genome assembly GCA_030776305.1 of Myxococcota bacterium. Lineage (GTDB taxonomy): Bacteria > Myxococcota_A > Polyangia > Polyangiales > Polyangiaceae > Palsa-1150. Next base: position 10,957 of record JALYHX010000590.1, on the reverse strand, counting down.
CACGCCGACGGCGGCGCCGTGCGCGCGCAAGAGCCTGGCGCAGGTCGCATGAAAGGTGCCCACCCAGAGAGCGCGCGCGACGTCCGCACCGCACAAGGACTCGATCCGCGAGCGCATCTCGCCGGCGGCCTTGTTGGTGAAGGTGACGGCGAGAATGCGCCATGGCGGTACGCGTGCGCACGCGACCAGGTTGGCGACGCGGTAGGTGATGACGCGGGTCTTGCCGCTTCCCGCTCCGGCAAAAACGAGCAGCGGGCCTTGCGTGTGCGCAACCGCGGCGGCCTGAGGCTCGTTCAGTTCGTCGCCCGACATTCCGCCGGAAACGTAAGCGTCCGGGGTCGAGGAGTCACGGGCGACCGCTCGATTCGTAGTCTTGAGGCGTAAAGCGCACATCGTCTAGGCCGTGCGAACGCATCTCTGTCCGGAGCGCGTCGACGATGATCGAGAGGACGTCGAACCGCGTGCTTGGCGCGTAGTATTCCTCATCGGACGCGGACGGTAGCACGGCGAGACGGGCGTCGACCGCGTCCCGTTCCCCCGGGTCGAGCTCGAAGTGCCCATGCCAACCCTCGGCGGGCTCGAGAAGCAGTGCCTCACGCACCATGCCGATCGGATTGAATGCGCAGTACACGGTCGGTAGGTAGAGCCGCCAGCTGGAGAGCTCCCCATCGGCGAACCATCGGCCCCCGAACTCGCGCCGGATCACCTCTCCCAGGTAAGCGCCAGCCGCCGACTGCACGAGCTCCAAGGCCGCGGGTCGAGCATGTGCCTCGTCGTGAGCATCTCGCACCCACTGGTCGAGCAGGCTCAATGTGTCCGCCGAGAAATCGAGAACGACCCGATAGCTCGTTGAGACGAATCGCACGCACGCGGCGGCAAGCTCTGCCACGGCGATGGGCGGATCGGCCATTGCGTCGGGCCCGGGCCCCGGCTCCACCTCGTCCTCGACCGGCGCTGCGTCATCACTTGCGGCACTCGCGGCGCCGGAAACGTCGTCGGTCTCTTTTGTCGGATCGCTGGCCACGGTTCGCCCTATGCTCAAAAAAGGCGGCTTACTGCAAGACCGCGCTCACGGCGAGTCGCGCCTCTCGACCACCTCGATCGTCCTCGACCAACCCTCCCGCATGCGCCTAGGCATCTTCAGCGACATTCACGCCAACGTCGAGGCGCTCTCCGCGGTCCTCGAGGCATACCGAACCGAGAAAATCGACGTCTACCATTGCCTGGGGGACACCGTCGGTTACGGCGGGTCGCCGAACGAGTGCGCTGATCTCGTGCGCGAAGTCGCAAAGACGACCATCCTCGGCAACCATGACGCCGCCGTCAGCGGCCGAATGGACTACTCGTACTATTACGAGGCTGCCCGCCACGCGCTCGACGCGCACGCCGCCGTGCTCTCGGAAGCAAACATGGCCTGGCTCAAGGCCCTTCCCTATCAGGAGAAGCTCGACGACTGCAACGTCCTCCTATGCCATGGGTCGCCCGTACGCCTCGAAGAGTTCGAGTACATCTTCGCCCCGGAGCAGGCACGTGAGTGCCTCGCCATCTGGGACAAGATCGGGCACATCACGCTCATCGGGCACTCGCACCTCTGCAAAGTGTTCGCTTTGACCAAGACCAACGTCGAGGAAATGCCGCCCGTCGACTTCGAGCTCGAGGAAGATAAGAAGTACATCGTGAGCGTGGGATCGGTGGGCCAGCCGCGCGACTTCGACAACCGCGCCAGCTACACGGTGTACGACACGACGAAGAAGCGTTTCGAGTTCAAGCGCGTCGAGTACGACATCGAGCTTGCCGCGGACAGGGTACTGCGCGCGAGGCTCGAGCGGAATTTCGCACACCGGCTGTTCATCGGCGTCTAGGACGCCTGCACAGGTCAATTGAGGGTCGTGTCTCGGCTGGGGCCAAACGTGAGCTCCCAGTTCTCACGGTAGGCGGGGGTGGCAACCTGAGGCGGCCCCCCGTCGGCAGCGGTCGTCTTGGCTGACTGGTTGCAGCCGGGTATCACGTACTCGACCCGAACATCGAACAACGCAGGCTCGTCCCCCCGTCGCTCGAGGCGAACGACCTCGCCGCCTGCGGTCACCGGCCGACCCTCGCGCATGGGGCGCACTTCTCCCGTGTCCACTCGACCAGGTCGTGCGCGCAGCACGCGGGCGCCTTCGCCATCCTCGGTCGGGCCGTGTATCAACACGACGTCGAACGCGTCGCCCTCCTCTCCATGCGGCTCGTCCGCGGACATCGGCTGCACTCAGTTTAGCGCATTCCGACGCCGGTGCCGAGACGTCGAAGTTTGACACCGTAGATTGCGTTCGCGCTGACGACGTCTCGAACGAACGTGCTGACGTCGGCGTGGACGCGACGCGTCGTCCCCTCGCTGTCGATGTCGCCGCTGATCGAGAATCTCACTTCGCCGCCGCGCATGCTCTCGAGCTTGTCAATCTTTGCCGTGACCGTCGAGCGCGCGCCCGCCATGGACAGCGGCGCGTGGCCCGGGATGATGACCTCCACCCGCTCGATGCGCGCCGATCCGCCACGAGGCACCACGAGTTGGAGCGCGAGCGTCGCGCGCACATGGGGCGATGCAGCGATGAAGCCGACCCCGGCTTCGCTCAAAGGGCCAACGATGAAATGGGTCTCGTCGAGATGTTGCACGAGCACCACGCCTCGCGCGGCGTCGGCTGCCAAGTCCGATTCGACAGCGATGCCTCCGTCGGGTCCGCTCACCTGAAGCTTTCCCGAGGGTCCCAGCAGACCCGACGGAGTCGTCTTGTCGGCGGGAATCGCTCCATACCACCGATTCGCGTCGCGCACGCAGCGTGTCTGGTCGCTGCGTGACAGCAGCCTGCGGCAGGGCGATGGATCGTGCTTCGAAATCGCCTCGCACGCGGCCGCTGCCGTCAGGCTTTCGTCGGTGACGCACAAGCGTGGGTCGCGCAGCGCGATCGCCACACACGCGCCGTTGCGTCCTCGGTCAGGTCGGGTCGAGATTTGCCAAGGGCAGACGTCCGGGTCCCCGATGATCTCGGCAACAGTGGCCGTGCATCGTTCGCGCAACAAAGACGCGTCGATGGCGTCGCATCGCCTGCTGTCCTTCGCCTTGGCCGCGTCGAGCACGCGGCAAGCGTCCCTAAGAAAGGTGTCGTAACCGATTGCCTCGAGCGCGTCGCCGATGACGGGATCGACGCGCGCCCGCTGCTGAACGCACGCGTCCACCGTCGTGAATCGATCGATCTCCGTTTGGAGATCACCGGGCGGTGCCGGCGGGTCGGTGGCGAGCTCCAGTCCGCCTGCGTCGACGCCGAGTAGGCGCTCCACCTTGCGGATGGCCCCTTGCGTGGAGGCTTGGGGGTCCGGCAATGGGGTGTGCGGGCTGTCGCAGTGCACCAAAATCATGGCGGCGACCATCAAAGCGCCGTTTCGGTGAACGCGAGGGGCTCGAGCGCCATGTCGCGCTTGAATGCTGAACAAGTACGCAGTATAGATGGGTCCTATGGACGACGGGAAAAATAAGACCAAAGCCATCGAGCTCGCGGTCGCGACCATCGAGAAAGAGTACGGCAAGGGCTCGATCATGCGCCTCAAAGAGGGCGCGAGCATGATGGAGGGCGTGCAGGTCGTTTCGACGGGCAGCATCGGCCTGGACATTGCGCTCGGCATCGGCGGCTACCCGCGAGGTCGCATCATCGAGATCTATGGCCCGGAATCGAGCGGAAAAACGACGCTCTCGCTTCACGCGATTGCGGAAGTGCAGAAGGCTGGCGGCGTTGCGGCGTTCATCGACGCCGAGCACGCGCTGGACCCGACGTACGCGCGCAAGCTCGGCGTGAAGACAGACGAACTCTTGGTGTCGCAGCCGGACTACGGCGAGCAGGCACTCGAGATTGCGGACATGCTCGTGCGTTCGAACGCGGTGGACCTCGTGGTCATCGACTCGGTGGCCGCGCTCGTGCCCAAGGCGGAAATCGAAGGGGACATGGGCGACAGCCACGTCGGGCTGCAAGCGAGGCTGATGAGCCAAGCGCTTCGCAAGCTGACGGCGACGGTCGCACGCAGCAACTGCCTCTTGGTCTTCATCAATCAGATGCGCATGAAGATCGGGGTGATGTTCGGCAATCCCGAGACCACGACCGGTGGTAACGCCCTGAAGTTCTATGCGAGCGTGCGCCTCGATATTCGGCGCATCGGTGCCATCAAGGAAGCCGCCGTCACGGGAGGGAAGGACCCTGCGGTCGTCGGCAATAGAACTCGCGTCAAGGTCGTCAAAAACAAGCTCGCTCCACCATTCCGCGAAGTCGAATTCGACATCTTGTACGGTCATGGGATCTCGCGCTCCGGCGACATCGTCGACCTCGCCTCAGACCTCGGTATCATCGAGAAAAGTGGCGCGTGGTTCTCGCTGGCCGGTGAACGCATCGGGCAGGGTCGAGAGAACGCAAAAGCGTATCTCGAGCAACACCCCGAGATGATGGACAAGGTCGAGGCGATGGTTCTCGTCAAGCACGGGATCAAGCGCCAGGCCGCCGCGGTCGCCCCTATCCAACCGAACGGCGCCACCGCCCCCGACGAGAAGACGGCGAAGAAAGCCGTGGCTCCCAACACGAAGCCCACTGCGAATTAGTGCACACGCACGAGCGAAGCGAGGGAGCGCACTCCAACCAGAACAATCTTGCGCGTGGTTTCACTTTCGATAACACACCCAAGCCTGCTGACGGTGGGAACGATGGCGCTTAAGAAGACCCCGCTTCAAGTCTCGAACACGTTTGTTATGTGAATTGCTCTCGGAGCCGTCAGAGGTGCCATGAAGCTTTACGTCATGCGCCATGGTCCAGCGGAGGCAGCGGCAGACAGCGGAATCGATGCCGACCGGGCGCTCACGGCGTCGGGCCGGGATCGGGTGGCGAGCATCGCGAAGGCCTTACTCGAGGCGCACGAGGAGCCGCTGCACGTGTTCACGAGTCCGCTCGTCCGCGCGGTCCAAACAGCGGAGATTGTGGCAATCGTCACGCAGCTGGGCAGTCGCGACGGCACGGTGTCCCCTCGACGCGAGCTCGCGCCGGATGGCGAGGGGGCCCAGCTGGCGCGTAGCCTCTCATCGCAGGGAAAGCGGCGCGTGATGCTCGTGGGCCATGAGCCGGACCTCTCGGACATGCTCTCGACGATCCTGGGGTTGTCCTTCGATCGCCCGTTCGAAAAAGCAATGGTCGTTGGCATTGACGTGCAGTCGAACATTGCTCCCGGCCGCCTGCGATTCCTGCTTGATCCCAAAGGCCTGCGCTTCACACCCAGGATTGGCGCGTAACACCGGGCGTCAAGCATTTTTTCCGGCATTTTTTGGGGATGCTGAGCGGTCGTCGAGGAGCCCATTGGGGGCTGTGACCCTCGAGTGCAACTGGCTATTATTACATACTAAATGTCTGTTCCTTGACACACCCACCCCGGTCCTCTACCCCCCTCCGTGGAGGCACAGATGGGCGGTCGGAGCGTGGTGCCGCTTCTCTATGCAAATCGGCTCGGCGCCGCGCGCATGGCGCGCGGAAGAGCGATCGCGACTGCTCGGTCGCAGGTGGGTGCGGCCATACGGATTCCCGAGCGGGCGGGGGCTCAGCTTCGCCTGGTTTTTCCGTCCGCCTCGCCGCGTCTTTTCGTGCACGAGGGGGCTAGGCAGGCGCTGGAGCGAAAGCTTCGTGGCGCTTTTCCTGGACCCGTGATCCTGTCGATCACCGACAACCGCCACTCCATCATTACGCATCGCGTCCAGCGAGACACGTTGCACGCGCGCGTTCATCACATGTTCCTCGATGCGCCCCCTCACGTGGTCGATTCGCTGGTCCGCTACGTGATCCGGGGGGACCGCGACGCCAGCGCGACGTTGGGCGATTACATCGACGCGAACGGCTCCAGCCTCGCCCGTCGGAAGCGCAATGCGCCGCTCGTCACGAGGGGCAAGCATCACGACCTTCTCAGCCTGTTCGATGACATCAACGAGCGGTACTTCGATGGTGCTGTCAATGCGCTCATTACATGGGGCAAACGGCCAACGACCAGAGCCGTCGAGCGGAAGACCATCAAGCTCGGAAGCTACAGCGTGGTCGACCGACTGATTCGCGTCCATCCGTCGCTCGACCGCACGTGGGTGCCGCGATACTTCGTCGCATACATCGTCTACCATGAGATGCTTCATCATGTGATCCCAGGCAGCCGCGGCCTGGGACGCGTGAATCTGCATCCGCCGGAGTTCAAAGAGCGCGAGCAAGATTTTCGCCACTTCGGGCGCGCCATCGAATGGGAGAAGCGCTACGTCGCCCGGCTTCTCCATCCGTGACGGATTGCGTTCGAGACTGCACGCCGCAGATTCTGGGACGTTTCGGCGCTCGGCGATTGTTGCCCGGATCATGACCGCTCGAGCCGGTCGCTTGCGTCGCCTTGCGATGGCGATCGCTGGGGTCGCCTTGCTGGTTGCATGCGGGAAGTCGACTGATGTATCGCCCAGACAGTCGACGCGGCCGACACTCACCGAACGGCTCGCCCGCGCTGAGGCGTCCCGCCGAGCCGCCGAGGCAAACGATCCCGCGCGCTCGCATCTCCTCGGGACAATCGCACGCAAGGCGATCGGGCCGGCGGCAGCCAATGCGGCCGACGGTGGTATCGCCGTCTGGATCGTTGCGGCCGACCATGGGGGCTTGGCGGAGCTCGTGGTCGCTCCCTTTGGGGCAGACGGCGCGCCTCTCCGCGCACCGCGCGTGGTCGCCACCGTGCCGCGGGAGGCAACGTCTCTGGTCGTGCGACCGACGGGAAGGCCCCACGGCGGGTGGCTCGTCGCGTGGACGGCGTTGCTCGACAGAGGCGAGTCTCTCAGTCTGCTGGAGCTAGGCCCCGATGGCGCGGCCAGAGGAACGCCGGCCGACCTGCAGCGCACGAGCGATCACGTGGCTTGGGCCGACATCGTGCCCACCACGCGCGGCGCCATGTGTGTCTGGGCGGAGGAGACGTCCGCAGGGGACGCAAACATTCTCGCTACGACTGTGGACGCGAATGGCAAGCCTCGCGGGGTCCCGGCACGCGTCGCACGCGGGGTGGAGCGTTGGGCGGCGGTGGCGGCCACTGGTGGTGGTGCAGCACTCGCGCTCGTCACGCGCGACAAGAGCTCTCCCGCGGGACTGCTGTCCTGGCTCCAACTCGACGCGGAGGGGGCCGCACAAGGTGAGCCCGCCGCGGTCGGAAAGGAGCCGACCGTGGGGGGCGACATCGACGTCGTCCCCTTCGAAGCCGGATGGCTTCTGGCATGGACGGACCGCACGGGGGAGGATCCTCAAGTAACGCTCGCAGCCATTGACGCCGCCGGACACGTGGAGGGCCCGACACGGACCATCGGAGCCGCAGGTGGTTCGTCGCTCGTTGCGCTCGCGGCCGGCGCTGCGGGTGTCGCGCTCGCGTGGGAGTCGCCCCATCGACGCAGTCGACCATGGCACCTGCTGCACCTGGCAACCGTCTCGCACGTAGGCGGGCTCGCGGCGCAGCCCGCGACGTCGTTGGAGGTGTTGGAACGTGCGCCCGCCGAGCTGATGGCGGCGGAGGACGGCTTCGCCCTCCTGACGACACCCGTTCCTTCGTGTTACGCGCTTGAGGCTTCCGGCAAAGCTCCCCCGGGGCCCGATCCCGGCGATTGCCGCGTCGTACCCACGTTCTTGCGCTACGATCGGCATCTGGCCGCCGTTCAGGCCGAGCCGCTGTTCGTGGGTGAAACGCGAACGCCTGCGACGCTCGCTTGGGGACTCCACTGTGGCAACCAGCAGTGCGTCGCGCTGGCGTCGACGGGTGAGGCACCCACCCCTGTGTTCGCTCTCGACCTGATTCGCCGCAAGTCTCCTTTTTCGACTCCGGGCGCTCCCTCATCTCCCGTCGGTGCCGCCCACGTGACCGGCGTCGTCACGCTCGCATCGGGAGAACCTTACATCGACGTCGCGGCCGCGCGCATGGGAGACGCCACGCTCTTGGCGACGCTGACCAACGGCCTTGACGCGCCGACCGAACGCATGCGCGGGCAAAGCGCGAAAGTCGCCGTCCGCGCGTACGACATGGCCGGTCACCCTCTCGAGGTCGGGACCCACATGACGTCGCGAGCGGTGCCGGTGGGCCGGGTGGCGATTGCTGCGATCCAGCAGCCCGAGTTGGACGCCGTTGCCGCGTGGATTGCGCGCGATGACGGGGACCCGCAGGTCCATGTCGCGCGTATCGATGGGCACGGTCATCGCGCCAAGGAGGTGCAGCTGACGACTGCCAAAGGCGACGCGAGTTGCGTGGCCATCGCGTGGGCGATCGACGGATGGCTGGTGGCGTGGGTCGACTCTCGCGACGGCAACGGCGAGGTGTATGCGACCAAGGTGGACCGCAACCTGAACCGAGTTGCCCCCGATCAGCGCGTCACACGGGCGCCGGGGGACGCGGCAGACGTGGCGCTCGCGGTCGGTGCCGAAGTCGCTTGGCTGGCGTGGAGCGATCCGCGGGAAAGCCCCCGGGAGGGCGTGGGCGACGTGTATGTGACGCAAATACGAACGCGAGATGCCAAGCGTACGGGTGACGAGGTCCGCGTTTTGGGTACGGCCGCGCATTCGCGGTCTCCGGAGATCGCTGTCGTCGAAGGCGGCGCGCTGGTGGCATGGATCGAAGACACGCCGTCCGGCGTCGACGCGGCCGGCGCCGCGATGCGTGCGCGGCTCGCCCCCGGCGGTCACGTGATCGGATCCCCCAGGCCACTCGTGCTCGGTGGCGAGGGACGGCCCACGGCGGTCGCGCTCGAATCATCCGGTCATGGCGCACGAGCCATCGTCGCCCGATCCGGTCGCGATGGGGCCACGCTCGACGCGTTCGATCTCTCCCCCAACGGCGAATCCTCCCATCCCTGGCCCGTGGTGGATCTGGACGCCCCCGCCTCCTTCGACGTGGCGCTGTCGCTGGCTGGCGACGCTGTGTTTTATAACGACATCGGAGCGGGGGCACGCGATCACCGCATACGGCGTTTGACGATTTCCTGGTAAGCGTGAGCGCAAGCGTGAACGTGAACGTGAGCGCGACAACGCAACCTTTGGCCGCCGGCTGCCGATGGGGGGCAAAGGCAATGGACACACGAGAGCGGTAGCCGGAATCGTCGACCGCTCGTACCCTTCTCCTGGAGACCGCCATGGGCATCGACCACATCGGCAAAAAGGGTCCGCCGGCACCCCCTCCGCCCGCGACGATCGGAACCGGCCGCGTGGCGGCCTCGGAACGCCCTTTCGAAGTCGCGCCCCCTTCCGCGAATTCGCCTGCGGCGGCTCAGGCGGCTGCAACCCAGGCTCCTCACACTGCGCTCGAACACTGGGTGCGCACCGGCAAGCTCGACGTCGGCGGGTATCTTGACCTCAAGGTAAACGAGGCGACGGCCCATCTGGCGGCACTGCCGATTCCCGAGCTCGAGGCCATCCGCAGTGCGCTGCGTGATCGGATGGCGAGCGACCCCACGCTGGTGGAGCTCGTGCGCAGGGCAACGGGCCGCCTTCCCGACCCTGGAGGCGACGAGTGACATGCGCATGATCGGTCGCCGCGCCTGGATGCTCGGGGCGACCGCGGCGGTGGCGTGCTCGCGCAGCGAGCGTGCTTCGGGCAGCAGCCCTCCTCCAGTGCCGACGTCCACGAACGTGCGGCTCCTCGAGTGGGACATGGGCCCGCAACCAGGGGGACAGGGACGCGTTGTGGTCGTCGTCCCCGCATGGGGTGGCGAAGAGGCGCGTTATCCCGTCCTCATTGCGTTGCATGGGCGCGGTGAGGCGCTCAAACCGCCGGCCGAGGGGGCGATGGGATGGCCGCGCGACTACGCGATGGTTCACGCCGTTGATCGTCTGCGCGCTCCGCCATTGCGCGAAGCGGACTACCTCGGTTTCGGCGATCCACCCCGTGTAGCCGAAACGAATGCGTCACTCGCAGCCCGGCCTTTCGGCGGAGTCATCGTCGCGTGCCCATGGCTGCCAGACTTCGACCCGGCGGGGACCGCCGACATCGCCGCGTACAGCCATTTCGTCATCGAGACGCTCCTCCCCCGTGTCCGCCGGGAAACGCCTGCCATTGGCACTTCGCAGGCAACCGGCATCGACGGCGTGTCGCTCGGCGGCATCATTGCCATGCGAATCGGATTGACCTCCCCCGATTCATTCGGAGCCGTGGGTGGGATTCAGCCCGCGGTCTCCAAATCGCAAACCGCGCAGTGGTCCGCGATGGCGCAGGCAGCTCGCGCGAGCCGTCCGACCATGAAGCTTCGACTCCTTACGAGCCACGAGGACTACTTTCGCGACGCGATCATTGCCGTATCGCAGGCATGGCGCGCCGCCGGCGTCGGTCACGACTTCGTCGACGTCCCTGGGCCCCACGACTACGTGTTCAACCGGGGACCCGGATCCATCGAGCTCCTCATGTGGCACGACCGCGTCCTCGCCCGGAGCTGAAGGGCACGCAAGATGATGCGAATCATTGCTTTCTTGGTCTTCGCCTCCACGCTGGGCGCATGCGCGGCGCAGCTTCCCGAGCACGTCGAATTGCAACCGCAAGGGGAGACCGTCGAGTTCGCGACCGAACCACCGAGTGCGAACACGTACAAGCTCGTTGGCCAAGTGACCGGTGAGGCCGCCGCCAACGATCCCGAAGTCGCCGTCGAGGCGGCGAAGAACGACCTGCGCAACAAGGCCGCGGCGATCGGTGCGTCGCTGGTCACGATCGACCTGAACTTGGGCGAACCCATGCCGCTTCGGGACAAGACCAAAGTGAAGGTGGTGGGCCGCGCGTACAAATCCGTCGATTGAGTGCTCTCCAAAGCGCACCCGACTACCATCGCGGGTGCATGTCTGCCTGGCTCGTCCCGCTCGGGGTGCTCGCGCAGCGACGTGGGGGGGCTGACCCGCGCGTCGTCGGCGGCAAGGCGGCGCGT
>JALYHX010000589.1 GCA_030776305.1 Myxococcota bacterium | reverse complement strand
GGTCGGCGAAGGCCTGCGCCGGTGATCGACACTCAAACCCTCGTCGTCCGCGTCAACCCGAAGAACTCCTGGATCATGTCGAGGATTCGCGTTTGCTCCCCCTGCATGCGGGTGCGCCCAGCCTCGGCGTCCAATCCCTCGAGAGCCGTAGCGAGCTCGACGCGGCGCTTGGCGAGCGTCTGGGAAAACTGTTCGGCGATTTCCGGCCGCTCCTCGAGGATTCGCTGGAGGCCTCCCTTGTCGAGTCGATAGCACTCGATGTCGGTGACGGCGACGACGTCGGCTGTGCGCGGTTCGCCGGTCATCAGTCCCATCTCACCGAAGAAGTTGGGCGCCTCAATCGTTGCCACCATCTTCGTGGCCAGCCCACCGTCCGGAGCGTGGCCCTGCGTCGGCGAGAGTGGCGATGGTCCGTCCGTCGTGCGTCGTCGGATCTCGACCCTGCCCTCGCACAGGATGTAGAGCCAGTGCGCGACCGCGCCTTGCCGGGTCACGATCTCGCCGGCGGTAAACGGCGCATATATGAGGTGTTCGGCGACGAAGTCGCGCTCTTCCGGCGTCAGCGAGTGGAAGAGCTCGATGTGCTCGATCGCGCGGATGCGGCGGTCCTTTCGCCGCTCGGCCAGCGCCACATCGTCCTCTTCGGGCGATATGAAGAGCGTCTGCGCCGGGCGCGCGAGGGGAATGCCCGCGCGCTTGAGCGCCGTGTAGATGCGCGCGCGAATGCGCGAGCTGGTGGGATCGTCGTTGGCAAGGTCGGTCAGCCAGTAGCGCACGGCGTAGTCGCCGAAGCTGTCGCGGCCGTCTCTGGCGAGGTCGTAGCAGACCACGGTCGGTTTCGGATCGTCCGCCACACCATCGATTCCCGTCGCGCACACCGCTTCGCGCACCACGTCGATGACGCGCGAGGGGGCGTAACGGAAGTCCACGTTGAAGTGGACCCACATACGGTGTTGAAGGGGTTTGCCGGATCGCTTGCCGAGGATGACGATGTTCTGCGAGAGCAGGTTCGCGTTCGGAACGATGATCGTGTCCCAGTTGCGTGTCTCGACGACGGTGTGGCGCCATCGAATGGCGACCACTTTGCCCTGCTGTCCGTCGACGAGCTGAATCCAATCGCCCAGATGTACGCTGCCGTCCAATTGCAACGCGACTCCACCGAGGATATTGCCGAGCGTGGTCTGGAGGCTCAGAGCGATGACGCCGCTGACGACTGCCGACGTCGTCACGACCGACGACGCCGTGACCCCGGATGCTTTCAAGACGCCGAATCCCGCGAAGATGTAGGCAAAGCCCACGACGAGGTCTCCGGTGATGGCGACGAGCGACATTCCAAGAGCCGGAAGCGCGACGTCGAAGATCGCGAGCGCGACGATATTGACCAGCGTGAAAGCCGAGAAGAGATCCTCGAAGAGACGCATGTGCTGCGCCCACGATTCAATCGTGGGGGACCGCACGAGCTCCATGAGCTCCGACGTGCCGGCGCTGATCGCGAACAGGACGTAGAGCAGAAGCGCGAGGCGAATCCGCGAGCGCTTGTGGGGCGCGAAGCGGTTGACGAGGAACGCGACGACGAGGACCCCTGCGCCCAAGAACGCAAAGGCCCACGTACGAAAGAGTTCGACGGCCTCCATGGCGGGGACAGTCGATGCCCAGGACTCGTCAGTCGCGGAAGGCCTGCTCGACCAGCATCGCCTGTTCGAGGTCGTGTGCGGCTTTGCTTCCCGTCGCGGGGCTCGCGCTCTCGGCGCGCGACACGAGCGTCAGCGAGTGCCGATGGCCGAACATCTCCGTCTTGCGCGCGCTGATGAAGTACCACGGCCCCATGTTCCGCGGCTCCTCTTGCACCCACATGACTGGCGTCCCCTCTCGGTAAGGAGCCAGAGTCTTCATTAGCGCATCGCTCAGAGGATAGAGCTGCTCGAGACGTACGATCGCGACGTCCTCGCGCTTGCGCTTCCGTCGCTCCGCGACGAGATCGTAGTAGACCTTCCCGGTGCAGAGCAGGATCCGCTTCACATTGTTTGGTTCGACGGTGTCGTCCGGGATCACGCGCTGGAACGAACCGGTGGCGAGCTCGTCGAGCGTGCTGACGGCCTCGGCGAAACGCAAAAGGGACTTCGGTGTGAAGACGACGAGAGGCTTTCGCCAGAGGCGTTTAAGCTGGCGCCGGAGCAGATGATAAAACTGCGCCGGCGTCGTCGGATAGCAAACCTGGATGTTGTCTTCTGCGGCGAGCTGCAAGAAGCGCTCGATACGCGCGCTCGAATGCTCGGGCCCTTGGCCTTCGAAGCCGTGCGGCAAGAGCAAGACGAGGCCCGAAAGGCGGCCCCACTTGTCCTCTGCGGATACGATGAACTGATCGATGATGACCTGGGCAGCGTTGACGAAATCGCCGAACTGCGCCTCCCAGACGACGAGCTTGTCGGGACGATCGAGCGAGTAGCCGTACTCGAAGCCCAAGACGCCCGCCTCGCTGAGGGGCGAGTCGTAGATCTCGAAGCGACCGACTTGAGCGTGCGAAGCGCCGTTCGTCCCGTCGCTTCCGTCGTCGCCGAGGTGCGCCAGCGGCGTGTACGGTTTGCCGGTATTCGTGTCGAACAACACCGCGTGCCGGTGCGAGAACGTTCCGCGCCGTGAGTCCTGACCGCTGAAGCGAATGCCGTGGCCCTCGAGCAGGATCGTCGCGAACGCGAGATGTTCCGCGGTTCCCCAATCGAGGGGCTGACCCGCAAGCGCTCGCTCCCGCCGCTGTTCGACGATCTTCAGCGCCTTCGGGCTCGGGTGAAATCCCGGAGGCATCCTTGTCAGCTTTTCAAGCGCGTCCAGAACCCTTTCCTTGGGAAATGCGGTGGATACCTCCGGAACGCCGACGTCGGGTCCGCCCCGATAAGGGGCCCATACGCCACCCATCGCCTCGGGCATCTGATTGTAGTCGCCCATGCGGGCTTCCTCGAGAGCACGCTCGAGCGTCGCACGTCGCTCCTGGGCGATCGCGTCTGCCTCGTCGCGCGTGATGTGCCCCGCCTCCACCAGGCGCGCCACGTACACGTCTCGCACCGTCGGCTTCTTGTCGATGAGCGCGTACATCACGGGTTGCGTGAAGCGCGGCTCGTCGCCCTCGTTGTGGCCGTACTTGCGGTAGCAGTACATGTCGATAAGGACGTCCTGCTTGAACCGCTGCCGGAACTCGATGGCCAATCGGGTAACCTGGACTGCTGCCTCAGGATCCTCGCCGTTGACGTGGAAAACGGGCACGCGAAGCATTCGCGCGATGTCGGTGCAGTAGCGCGTCGATCGCGAGTCCTGAGGAAGCGTCGTGAAACCGATCTGATTGTTGACGATGAGATGGATCGTTCCGCCCGTCGTGTACCCCTCGAGCTGCGCGAGGTTGAGCGTCTCCGCGACGACGCCCTGTCCCATGAACGCCGCGTCCCCATGAATGAGCAGCGGCATCGTGCTCTTTCGCTTGCGGCGGTCGATTTTGGCGCGCACCCGACCTTCGACCACTGGATTGACGAATTCGAGATGGCTTGGATTGAACGCCATCGAGATGTGCAGCGGTCGGCCCGCCTGTGTCACGACTTCACTCGAGTACCCGAGGTGGTATTTGACGTCGCCCGCTCCGAAGAACCGCTCTGGACGCTTGTCGTCGAAGGCCGCGAATATTTCTCGCACGTTTTTGCCCAGCACGTTCGCGAGCACGTTGAGGCGTCCGCGGTGCGCCATGCCGATGACGAGCTCCTCGATGCCGTGTTGTCCTGCCGACTCGATGAGCAGATCGATCATCGGAATCACGCTCTCCGCGCCCTCCAGCGAAAAACGTCGAGCACCGACATAGTTCTTGTGAATGAACTGCTCGAAAATTTCCGCCTCGGTCAGCTTGGTCAGGATGCGCAGGAGCTCGGTGTGGTCGAGCGACGCGTGGTTGCGCGTGCTCTCCATGCGTTCCTGCAGCCACAGGCGGGGCTCGGGTTCTTCGATGTGCGTGAACTCGACACCTATGGACCCGCAATAGGTCTCGCTCAGGTGCTCGATGATCTGGCGCAGCGTACCCCGCTCAGGCAGCCCGCTCATCCCCGCGGTCGAGAACTTCTTGTCCAGGTCGGCTTCGCTCAGACCGAAGTTGGCGAGCTCGAGCTCTGGATGGGCGGTCGGCGGATGGCCAAGCGGGTCGACGTCCGCGAACAGATGTCCGCGGACGCGGTAGCCATTGACGAGCTGCGCGACGCGGCTCTGCAACTCCGTGGCGGCAATGACCGTTTCACGGACGGCCTCTCGATACAGAGCGCCATTCGAATTGGCAGGCGCCGGCGCGGCCCAGCCGTTTGCGTTTTTGGCTGAGTTTGGCGCGGACCCCATCGGCGCGGCCATGCGAAACCCTGCGGGCGGCGCGTGACCTTCGAAAAAGCGTCGCCAGTCCTCTTCGACCGATTGGGGGCTTTGCAGCCAGCGGGTATGAAGCTCTTCCACATAGCCCGCGTTGATTCCAAACTCATCGAACATGTCGGTTCTCTAAGCCCCTTGGCACGCTAGCCCCCATAGCGGCGCCTAATTTTAGCGCCTTTGGTGATGTCCTTCCAGGCTCGATTTCGCGCAATCTTTGCCGCATAGGACAAAACGCCCTCGTCATGGCCGTTTCCAGCGACCCCATTGAACGCCTCCGCGCTGTCCGATTGCCCCGGGCATGGTACGCGCGCGATGCGCGCCTGGTTGCGCGGAGCCTCATCGGGTGCTTGCTCGTTCATGAAGGCCGAGCCGGTGGCCAATCGCGCGTGTCGCGCATTGTCGAGACCGAGGCGTACCGAGGCGCGCGTGACCTTGCATGCCATGCTCGGGCTGGTTTGACGAAGCGTACCCGCTCCCTCCTCGGCGACGAAGGGCACGCCTATGTGTTCTTCGTCTATGGGATGCACGACTGCTTCAATGCCACATGTCTGGGCGCGGGGTATGGGCATGCGGTGCTCGTGCGCGCGGGCGAGCCGACCTTCGGATTCGGCGTGGACATCGGGGTCCGCCTGGACGGCCCGGGCCGCTTCGCGCGCGCGCTGGGGATCACGCGCGCGATGGATGGCTGGGATCTGACCGAACCGCCGCTCTACCTGTGCCCGCGCCGGGGAAGGCCGAGCATCGTCGTGACCGCCCGCGTTGGCGTGACGTATGCGGGAGCGTGGGCCGACCGGCCGTGGCGGTTCCTCGACGCGAGCAGCGCATACGTATCGAGACCACCGAAGAGGGCGATTGGGCGACTCTCGGGCGCCTCTTCAAAGTGAAGCCACGCCGAGGTTGTCCGGGGTCGTTCCGTCCCTACCGACTGCAAACGATAAACTACGGACTCTCCCAGGCGACCCAGAGAATGCTCGCGCCGGTCACGTCGGCGGCGCCGTTCACCGCATCGCCTTTGCGTACACACACCGGGCCGCGCGGGCCGAGCACTCCATCCGTGGCGGGGGCGCCACTGGACGCAAGCAGATTGCCCTGACCGTCCAAGAGCTTCGCCACTATTGGCGACCGGGCCGCGAATGCGACACGAACGCATGCGTCGTGGCCCTCGGCGTGCGCGATTTCCACCTTGTCGCCGGCACTCTCGATGCGCGCGACCACGTGCATGCCGGGGGCCAAAGTGGAACCGCGCGCCTCGAGCGCGGCAAATGAGGCGTCCGCAGATCCTGCGTCCTTGAAGGGGGCGGCGACGTTGCGGGGTGGCGCGGTCATCGCCAGTGGTACCGACCTGGTGCAACCAAGGGGTTCGCGCAACGCCGCGCCGCACGCGAACGCGAGAAGCGCGAGCGGGAAAATATCACGCACGCGGTGCGCTGGGGTTCGCCGTCGCAGCGAGCTTGGCTGTGACCTTTCCATCGATCGGGTCCATGCGGCAGCTTCCCTGGAACTCGACGCCGCGGTCGATGAACAGCAGTGGCGCGTGCAGGTTTCCGACCATCTTCCCCGGGGAGTGAAGCTCAATCGCGGTCTTGGCTCGGATGTTCCCGTGGACGACACCGCCGCGCACAATCACCGTGGCGACGTCGATCTCTGCATGCACGTCCGCCCCTTCGCCGATGACGAGCGTGTCTTCGCTCTTGATTTCGCCTTTGAAGACCCCGTCGATGCGCACGCGCCCTTCGAAGTAGAGCTTGCCTTCGAACTGGGTACCCCGCCCAAGGAGCGCGGTAATCTCGGTGGCTGGAAGCTGCTGGTCCATGGCTGCTGTCCGTGGGGAGTACCAGACGGGGGCAATCATGTCATGGGGATCGCCCAAGACAGCTCGGTGAGACGCCGCGGACGAAGAGGCGAAGACGCCCTCCACGGGCTCGGAATTGGGCTCATGTTCCTGCTACCCTCTCTGGCGCCGTGGCCCCGTCGCGTTCCCATCTGCATGGCTTTCTGATTGCGGCGGCCCTCGTGGCGGCACGGAACGCCACGGCACAGTCGCCTCCTCCTTCGGAGGGTCCGGTCGGCGTCACGCCCGGCACCCCTCCACTCGAGCCCGTCCCAGGCAACGATCGAGGTGGAGCTGTCGGCCCAACGGAGCCCACACCCAGACGCGAAGAGCTTCCCACGACCCGCGTCATCTCGACCGAGCGCGAGGATAGCGGCAACCCGTTCCGGCAGTCGGTTCTCATCTTCGATCAGAGCATGACAACGCAGACGGCAGGCCTAGGCCCGACGCCCCAGTCGTATGTCCCGCTCTACGAGATATGGGTGAGCTTTCGTCCACGTTACTATTTCGACGAGCACTGGAGTCTGCGCGGACGCTTCGACTACACGAAAGAGTTGACCAACAACCAGCCGACGACGCTTTACCGCGAAGACGTGTTCGGGGACATTTGGACTGCCCTCTTCTACACCACCAAGGTCGACCGGCTTTGGCACGGGACACGCGCCGCCGTCGGTTTACGCGCCCTCTGGCCGACGTCGAAGGTGAGCCAGGCGAACGGCACGTACGTGACTCCAGGCGTCACCGCGGGCGCCGAACACTGGTTCGAGATCAACGGCGAGGGCGCGTCGGTGCTCAACGATTTCAGGGTCAGGGCCAGCGTCGCGTATCTGAAGCCGTTGACCTCGGGAACGACGCCGACACACTATGGGCAATTCGCGTACACCCGCCAGGATGTCGAGGGCTTTTCATTTATCAGTGACCAGATTGTCGGGCAGACGCTCCCCGAACACACGTTGTGGGCAGTCGTCGACGCGATCCTTCAGGTGACGCCGAGGTTCTCGTTGACCACGGATCTCATCGCCATCAATCAATGGCATTACGCGCCGACGCCGACTGCCTTGGTACGACAGCCGTCGTACGATAACCAGTTCACTCAGAACATCTGGTTTATCGCCCAGATGGATTATGCGTTGTTCGATGAGGTGGACCTGAGCCTAGGCTATTACAACTTGGCGAACTATGTCGCTCCGAGCGGTCAGGCTCGTTCTCTCTTCGGGCCCGACAACATTTGGTGGAGCCCCGATGCGCGTCTCTTCTTCGACGTGACGGCGAACCTCGACATACTGTTCGACGACGCCAATCGTCACAAATACTTGCCCAAACAAGCTCAGCGCGGCGGCGACAGCCGCCA
The DNA here is from genome assembly GCA_030776305.1 of Myxococcota bacterium. GTDB lineage: Bacteria > Myxococcota_A > Polyangia > Polyangiales > Polyangiaceae > Palsa-1150. Next base: position 4,100 of record JALYHX010000589.1, on the reverse strand, counting down.
GGCCGGCCAGTGGCGATAGTTGCCACAAGCGATTTCTTAATGGTTGCGAGAGCTTGAGGTAACGCGCCGCTGCGGCTGCTCCTGAACTTGGTCGGTGCGGCGACGTCGTGCTCTACTTGGAACTATGCGCCTATTCGTGCGCGCGACGGCTTTCGTCGCGTCGATCGGGCTCGGATCCGTCGCGGTGGCGCAGTCCCCCTCATCCGGCGCCACCCCTGCAACCGCCCCGAGTGGTTCGACGGCCGTGCCATCGGCCGACGCAGATTCCACGACGCCCGCCGCGTCCCGGTCACCACCGACCCCCGTTGTCCCGGCCACAGGGTACTCGTATGGCGCAGTGAGGTCCTTATCGGCGAGCCCGCAAGTCGCGCGCAGGCAACCGCCGGCGGCGCGATCGAGCGTGGCAGGACCGGATGCCGTCATGCCTGGGTTCGAAACACTCGCCGACGGCTCAACGCGCTTGTTCGTGGACTTGAGCAAACCTGCGACGTACGACACGAAACGGGGCCCGTCGGCGATTACGTATGTCCTCAAAGGGGTTCACGTCGATCGTCGCAACAACCAGAATCCCCTCGTCACGATCCACTTCAACACGCCGGTCACGAGCGCGCGTCTCGTGCCCCATGGCCGCGACCTGTGGTTCGTCGTTGATCTGCGTGCGATGGTTGCGCCGACGACCAACATGGATGCCGACAAGGACGGAGCGGCGACGCTGCACGTTGCTTTCCCAAAGGGGGACTACTTGCCTAGACAATCGACCGGATCTTCGTCGTCGACGGCGAGTTCGGACGCGAGTCGTGCATCGAGCCCGCAATCGGAAGCGCCACCGAATCCGTCCGCAGACCTGGCCCGGCCGGTTCCGTGAGTTGATCCCGTCGTCGCGGCCGCCTCTGCGGGTGCGATGAGCCGGGTGAGCTCTACGGCAGTGAGAATAGTTCGGCCTCTCTCGTTCGGGCGCGTGGCGACGATGGTGGTGATGGCGCTCGGGCGGAGGTCCGCGTTGGCGCAGGCGGAGGAGCCCACTCAGGAAATGCCCGTCGCATTCGGCGCGGACCAGGTGCGCCTCGACCCGCATGCCCAGGCGCTCGAGGCCTCGGGCCGCGTACGCGTCGCGCAGTCGCCGTTTTATCTGACGAGCGACGCGCTCCGGCTGCGCCGTATCCCCATGGGCGTGGAGCTCGAAGGAAAGGGGACGGCGGCTTTCTGTCCTTGTCTCGGATCCCCGATTGGTGTGCGCTTTCATGGAGCGACCGTCGCGCCGCCGCATGATCTCATCCTCTACGACCCCGTTCTCGAAGTGTTCGGATTGCCGGTAGCGTGGGCGCCCGCGATCTGGCTAAGGTCGACGGGTCGGTTCGGCGTCTTACCACCGGATGTCACGTGGCGCGGGGCGGACGGCCTCTTCGTCGGTGGGGGCGTTCACGCGCCCTGGCAAAATGGCGATGTCGGGCGTGGGATCGATTTGCGCGCAGGTGGATATGTCGACGGAGGTGTCGCCGCGCAGTTGTCGATGCGGACCGCAGTGACGGAGAGCCGCGTCGCTTGGGACCGATGGCGGGGGGCCGACGGCCTCAGCCTTCGCCTGCGAGGCGCGACGGCGATCGCCAATGGGGACCATCCCGATTCAGCAGCATGGGAGCTGGGCGCACTCCGAGGCAAGCGAGCGGTGAAGGCCACGACCACCGTCGACGATGCAGCGTACCCTTTCGATCGCGCCGACGCGCAGGCCGCATGGCGTGTGCCCGGCTGGACGTTTTCGTCAGGCGTCCGTTCCGTGGCGCTTCGTGGCGGTGATCTGCTCGATCTCGGCGCCGGAGGACCTGTCGTCGCAGCGCAGCGCGCGGACGCGATCGCACATTTGGGGACGTACGACTCGATGGTCGAGGCAGGTGCGGTGAGCGGTGGCGGCGCAGGCATGACGAGCTTTGCTCGAGCTGAAGGCGGTGTCGTCTTGGCAACGCGCTTCGGGCGGACGGGTGCGTCGTTCACGGCGCGCGGCGTCGGCGTTGGCGCAGATGATGGGACGCGCAAGGCACTCGAGGGCGCTGCGCAGATGCGCGCAAGCGTCAGGCTCCCCCTCGAGCGGACCTTTGCGTCGTCCGACGAGGACGACCCATGGGTGCACCATACGGAGCCGCGCATCGAGGTCGCAGCCATTGCAACGCACGCCGGCGACGTGCTCGTATTTCCGACGTCGCGCGGCATGACGGTGCCGAGCGGCCGGGCATGGGTCGCCGCTGGCGGTTGGTACAACGCGCTCGGGCGTAGGGGATCACGCTCATCAGGGGAGATCGATGCATCGGCAGGGGCCGTTGTCGACGGGCGCCATGCGCTGCCCGTCGTCCGGGGTCGTGCGACCGCGAGCGGACGCTGGTTCGGTTTGGTCGGTGAAATCGCGCGTGTCGTCGCAGCATCGCCCGACGGCGGCGGGGCGATGATCGCGCGGGCGCGGCTAGGTGCAGCATCGACGTTGTACGTGTCGGCACACATCGCCGAGCGGGATGGGGTCGACCCCGTCGTCGCGCGATCCCTCGTCGACGCGCCACTCGAACCCGCGAGCGGCTTTCTCGCTGTTCCAGGCTGGACCGGCGGTGCACGCATCGGCTTACCCCTGGGCTCGCGCATCACGACGCGCGTTGGCGCGGACGTCGACCTCGGACCTCACCAGCTCGTCGCGGCGCTCGGTGCCCTCGAGTTGCATGATCCCTGCAATTGCGTCGTGCTGCGTGCGAACGCAGCCCACCGAGTCGGTCGTGACGGTATCGACGTGTGGCTGTCCGTCGACTTGCCGCAACCCTAGAAGGTCGTGTCTTTCGGCCGATCCCTCGCGATCGCGTCGCCCGGGGGTGGTCACCGTACGGAGTACGGCTCCTCCCCCCGCCAGCGGCCTCGCGGTCTCCACCGAATACACCGACCTCCTCTCAGGAGGGATTGGCGCGTCATCAGCGCCAATATGCGGATCCGGCGGTTGCCTCGGCGATCTCGGCTTCGAGGGCTGCGGCGGCGTCGATTGTCTGCTCGGGCGTCGACTGAATGCGCTTTCTGTAGGTCACATAAGCGGCGTCGAGTCGCTTCATCGTCGCGCACATCGCGGTGACCTTGTTCACATCAGCCGGCGAGCCGAGGAACGCTCCCGACGAAAGCCGGTCCGCAGTGCCGAGGCGGTCGACCAGCTTGGAAACGGCGGTACGCAGCGGCTCGGGCGGCGGTTCCGCTTCGCTCCATCGCGATACGCGAACGAGCGCGTCGAGCGACTCGATCACGCCTTCGACGGCGCTCCGAAAGACTTTGAGCCGTTGATCCTTCATTGGCCGCACCGTAGCACCTATTGCATCAACGGACGGGAACTCGGCCACAGGAAAGCGCGCCGGCGTCGCAAGCGACGAAGCTGGGCCGAGCGCGAGAACGCGTGCTAGGCTCGGCCCCCTGTGCAACTTCTCATCGCAGATTCGGTCCTCTGGCGCTTGCCCTGCTCGTCCCGAGGCGAAGGCTCGTCGAATGACCTTTCAGTAGGATGGGCATCCATGGATACGCGCATCAATGTAAGCAATTGGTCGTTCGACGGTCTCCGCGGCCGGCGACGGGGCTAGTATGCCGACAGAGGCCGCAGCGCTGCACGATACCGTGCGCGCTTATTTGGGGCAGATCGGTCACCTTCCGCTTCTCACGCGCGAGGGCGAGGTCAAGATCGCCAAACGCATCGAGCTCGGTGAGCACGCGGTCATCCGCGCAGTCGCGGGCTGCGACGTAGGATTGAGGGAGATTCGACTCTTCGGCGAGCGGTTGACCAGCGGTGCTGTTCGCGCGCGTGATGTCGTCCGCGGCGCCAGCGACGAAGAGCGGGATGGACATTGGGAAGAGGCCGAGCGGCAGCGCCTCTTGCAGCTGGTGGAAAAGATCGCTCGGATCGCGATGAAACGTGAGACGACCGAGGAGCGGAGCTCGGCGAAACGCGTGAAGTCACGTGCGTCGGCGCTTTCCACGCGCAAGGGGCACGATGAGATCGCTGAGGCGCTGACCGCCATGCGGCTCAATCAGCGGATGGTCGATGCACTCGTGCGCGTGCTCAAAAGCGCGGAGCGCAGTGGGGCGCTGAAGGG
>JALYHX010000588.1 GCA_030776305.1 Myxococcota bacterium | reverse complement strand
CACACGCTCGAACTCCAGTCCCTTTTGGAGCAAGTCCTGAAAATGGTAGGCGTCGAGGTTGTCGTTCTTGATCCGCAGAATGAAGCGGTCGTAGATCGCGGTGAGCGTCTCGTCGCCGGGCACCTCGTTGGATGCGCCGAACGCGCTGAGGAGCGGACATCGGATGACCTGAGCGCCAATCGCGTAGCGGCGCTCGTTGAGGAGCGTCAAGAGGGCATTCAATATTGCGGAGTTCGACTTGAATACCTCGTCGAGAAAAACAATCTCGGCGTCGGGAAGCATCCCCTCGGTACGCCGCTCGTAACGGCCCTCGCGAAAGGCGCCGATGTCGACAGGGCCGAAGATCTCGTTCGGTTCGGTGAAACGGGTCAGTAAATATTCGAAATAACGCGCGTGCATCAGGCGCGCGAAGGTCCGGATGAGCGCGCTCTTCGCAGTCCCGGGGGGACCGATGAGCACTGCGTGCTCGCCGGCAATCACGGCGACGATCAGGAGGCGGATGACCTCGCTCTTGCCCAAAAATCGTTGCTCGAGCGTGCCCGCGAGGTCGCGCAGGCGGGACGCCAGAGTATCTGTGGTCATGGAACAGCCACGCGAGCAACCTCGACCGAGGGGGCCGTCGCGATCGGATCCCCGGTCGCTGCGCGATAATACGTCGTTCGAACGTTGCGGTAATACAGCACGGCATCGAGATGTGCCCCCGTATCGAGGCTCGCGGGCAAAGGGACGAAGATCGGCAATGCCTCGCCCGCCGAGGCACGGACATCGAAGGGGACGCGCGTCGCTTCGGTCAGCTCGTGCTGCAATAAGACGCCGCCGTCGGCCTTTGCGATGTCTACTCCGAGCCGTGCCGCTTCGGGTGCGAGCAGCCCGTCCGGGCCCGGTCCGCCGACGTGCGTCACCCCGCCATCCCCCGCAGCCATGGATTGCAGCTCGACCCATGGCTCGCGGATATCGCTGACTCCTGTCGGAAAGCCGTGGCCGGAGCCGATGTTGTGCACGGTCACGCGGACACCGCCGGAGACACGCTGCGCTTCGAGTGTCACGACATGGGTGAGATTCGTCATCTGACTCCGCAGCAGCGCATCGTCGCCGAACATGCGGCCGAGATAGACGTTGCCTCCCGGAAAATGGTGATCCGCGACGCCATGATCCTTTTGCATGTGGCAGTCGACGCACCGAGTGTTTCCGACGTATTGGCTGCCGTGGTACTCATCGAGCGTCGAAATGACCGGGAACCCCGTGCCCGGCACGAACTGCTGATGACAGCCACCGCAGAACTCTGGTTGTCGTAGCCTGTCGAGAGAGGCAAGCGCCCAGGCCTTGTGGTCGGCGGTCCAGTCGTGTGCCGTCGCCTTCAAGTCGCCGTTGCCTCCCGCGCGGATTTCGCGCTCGACGTCATGGCAACCGAGGCAGGTGATCCCTCGCTTCGCCTGGAAGGATACGTCGCCGACACGCGCGCTGACCGGGTCATGACAACCGGCGCACAGACGCGAATACTGCGGGCCCTGACCGGCGCCTGGAGCGTATTGCTCGACGCCCACACCGAAGAGGACCATCGGGTCTTCCGCAGCGTGCGCGTGCACGCTCTTTTGCCACGCGGCATATTCCGTCGGATGACATTGGCCGCAGAACTGGCCGTCCCAGGCCAGATTCGGCGCATCACCAGGGGAGCCGAGCCACGTGGGCCCCAGCGGCAGGTCGCGCGCGACGACTCGCGCCAGCGCTTGCGCCATCCGCATCTCGTCCGTGGAGGGGTGGGCGGGGTCGACCTCCCCGTCACGCTTCGCGCCACTGCGATCTGGAGCAAGGCCTCCTTGATCGGTCAACGCAACGAGAATGTCGTGCGGGTCGAAGGATGGCTGAGACCACGTCGGCGTCGTCGAGAAGTGGTCTTTGAGCCCCACGTGCCCGATCTGCGCATTCGCTTGTGGACGCGGCGCGAACCGCGCTTCGAACAAACGCAGGTTGGTCGAGCCGAAGCCATCGATGTGGCATCCGCTGCACGACATCCAGTTGTTGCCCGTCGTGGTAAGGGGCGCACCGGACGAGGTCAGCCCTTTCGATGAATTGGCCCGGAAGAAGAGCGTCAGTCCCGTGCGCATCTCGGGGTCGACCGGGTCGTGCGCAACCAGCGGGATCGGCTCACCGAACAAGGTCGTGTGCGCGATCGGGCTACCGTTGGCGGTGTCCAGCGTCAAAAGCGTATGCGACTGATCGCTCAGGACGAAGAGCCGCTGACCGGTATCGTCGAGCGCAAGCCCGACCGGGTGGTCGCCGGGAAGGTTTCGCAAGAGGTCGGTCGCCACGCCTGCGACCACACCGAAGGTGAGGAGATCTTCGCTACCGCACGCGAGCGCCCAGCCGACTCCCCCCTTTGGGTGCATCGCCAAAGCACATAGCTGCGACACCACTGACGGCTGTCCGTCTGGACCAGGGATGTTGATTGCATCGAAGAGGTTCTTGCGACCGGCTATTTTGCCGGATGGATCGTTGCGGTCGGTCTGCTGTTCGACCCGCATGGCGAGGTCGATGACGCTGATCGCGGGGAAGAGCGTCTGGTTGAACACAAACGGTTGCGTAGGCGCGATCAATTCGTGCGGCACCCACGCATGCAGTCCGTCTGCGGTCAGTGCCAGCGACTCGAAGCCAAGCGGTTTGCCGCTCGGTACCGCAACCGCCGTGAATGGTTCGTCGCCGAGAGGCATGTCGGTAGCCACCACCCGGGCATCCAAATCGACGACGGTCACGTCGCCATCGATGCGGTGTGTGACGTAGAGCTCGCGTCGGTCGCCGGAAACGGCGACGCCCGATGGCAACCGCCCGACGTCGATGCTGGACACGACTTGCCCCAGGGTGCGGTCGATGACCGCGACCGCGCCTTCGTCTTCCAAGGCGACGTACAACCAGCGCGGATTGACGGCGTCCCAGACACACGCGCGAGGATGGGAACCTAGTGCGATCGCTCGGCGCAGCTGGTGCGTCTCAGCGTCGACGAGCGCGACGTCATTGGCGCCGCGATCCACCGCTGCAATCCACACGGCATCGGGGCTGAGAGCGATCGATCGGATGTCCTTCCCAACCTGCACCTCGTCCAGGACGTGCCGGGCGTCGACGTCGACGAGGCTGATCGTCCCGACGTCGCCGTTCGCGGTCCAGACTCCGCCGCGAAGGGGGTCGAAGACGACGGGAGACGACGATGCGTTCGTGCGCCGATCGGGCGAGATCATGGCGGGCGGTTGCGGTTCGAGCGGCTGGACGCTCGGGCTCGCGTCGGTGCCATCGCGCATCGCAGACGGGAAATGCTCGTCGCAAGCTGCTGCAACGAGGGTCGCCAGGCCGGCGAAGATGACGCGAGCGAATGCGACTGCGCGCACGAAGAAGAATGTAGTCAAACGGGGGGAGACAAGTCGAGCGATGGCCAGCTCAGCGGACCGCCATCACGCGCAAATGGCCATTCGGAGGGTGTCTGCTTCGGACCTCCGCATGCGTAGGCCCGAGTCGACTACCGCTGCTTGCGCTGGAAGGCAGGAATGTCCCAGTCGTGGTCCAAACCGGGGAATGTGTCCTGGGACGTGCGTCCGGCGTCACGCTCACGAAGCGCTGGACGAGATTGGGCCGCTGCCGCCTGCGCGCGTGGATCGTGTCGCTCGTTGTCGCGTATGAACGAGGTCGGCGCTTGCATCGGCCGGCGCGCGCCTGAGGCGGGCACACCTTCGGACGAGTGACGCACGCCCAACGCCGCCGCAAGTGAACGGGGATGAGCCGACGGGACCGCCTGCTGCGTGTACCCCGGCCGTGCCGCTTGCGCTTCGAGCGCCGCCTCGCGCTCCTGCGTGTCGAAGCCGGTGGCAATGACCGTGACCTTGACGTTTTCGCCGAGTGTCTCGTCGATGCTGGCGCCGAAGATGATGTTCGCGTCCTCGTGCGCCTGCTCCTGAACCAGGCTCGCGGCCTCCTGAATCTCCTTCATCTTCAGATCCGGGCCGCCGACGATGTTGATGAGCACCCCGGTTGCCCCTTCGACGCTGATGTCGTCGAGGAGCGGCGATGTCACCGCCGTCTCGGCAGCGAGCCGCGCGCGGTTCTGTCCCTTGGCGATGCCGGTTCCCATGAGCGCTCGACCCATGTTGCTCATGACCGTCTTCACGTCGGCAAAGTCGACATTCACGATGCCGTTTTGCGTGATGAGATCGCTGATCCCCCGCACCGCTTGGTAAAGCACTTCGTCGGCCTTGCGACATGCGTCGACGAACGTGAGATCGTCGTCGCCGAGGAGCACGAGCTTCTGGTTGGGTATCGTGATGAGCGTGTCGACGTGTTCGGCGAGCATGGCCAATCCGATCTCGGCGCGGCGCGCGCGTTGACGGCCCTCGAAGAGAAAAGGCTTGGTGACGACGCCGACCGTCAGCGCCCCTTCCTCACGGGCAATCTGCGCGATGATGGGCGCGGCGCCGGTCCCCGTGCCACCACCCATACCCGCGGTGACGAAGACCATGTCGGCACCGCAAAGCAGCTCCTTGATCCGCTGCACGTCCTCGAGCGCGGCTTTGCGTCCCTTGTCCGGGTCCGCGCCGGCACCGAGCCCACGCGTGATGTTGCCGCCGATCGGTAGCTTGGTCGGCGCCGCGTTCGCGTTGAGCGCTTGCGCGTCGGTGTTGACGACGACGAACTCCACCCCTTCGAGGCCGAAGCTGATCATCGTGTTGACCGCATTGCCGCCGGAGCCGCCGACGCCCACGACTTTGATGCGCGCTTCGTATTGATTCGTTTCGTCGGCGAACTCGATTGAGAAACTCATTGGCGTCGTCCTCCCGGCATCGTGCACTGACCGATCAGAAAGCAGCTTTGATCCACTCCCAGAAGCCCGACTTCCGCATATCGCCGAAGTCCTCGTGCGACTGTGCGCGCATGCGCTGCAGTGGTACCGAAGCGATGCCGGACTGGAGCGAGGAATCGGCCATCACTTGCGCGCCGTACTTCACGAGGCCTACTCCGGTTGCAAACTCAGGTCCGTGCACGAGCTGTGTGATTCCCTTGACCCCGACAGGCATCGCAACTCGGACCGGCATGCCAAGGATCTCCTCCGCGAGCTCGCACATCCCCTGAAGTAGCACCGCGCCGCCCGTGAGAACGACGCCCGCGCTCAGCTGTTCGAGCATGCCCGTGTCCTCGATCCGCTTGCGCACGACCGCGAAGATTTCCTCTACGCGCGGCTCGATGATATCCGACAAGACTCGGCGCGCGGTCTTGCGCGGCGCGTGGCCGCCGACGCCCGGCACCTCGATCTCCTCATCGTCAGCAACCATGCGTCCGAGCGCACAGCCGGACAGGCGCTTGAGACGGTCGGCCTCGGCCATCGGCGTGCGCAGCCCGGCAGCGATGTCCCCCGTGACGTTGTTGCCACCGACGGGGACGACGCTCGCGTGCGCGATGCCGCCGTCGACATACAAGAGCAAGTCCGTCGTCCCGCCACCGATGTCGACGACCGCGACGCCGATTTCCTTCTCGTCCTCGCTCAACACCGCCTCGGCGCTTGCGAGCGGTTGCAGGACGACGTCGGCCACGGTGAGGCCACAACGCTCGGCGCATCGAATGACGTTCTGAACGCAGCTTGTCGCTGCCGTGACCATGTTGACTTTGACACCGAGGCGAACGCCGGCCATTCCGATGGGATCACGGATACCATCCTGGCTGTCGACCATGTACTCGCGCGGCAAGACGTGGAGGATCTGCCGATCCGAGTCGACGGGAATCGCTCGGGCCCCTTCGAGCACGCGCTCGACGTCGCCGCGCGTCACTTCTCCACCCGCGATGGCGGCGACCCCATCGGAAGCCGACGAGCGCACGTGGCTGCCTCCGATGCCTGCATAGATGGTGCGAATTTCCACACCGGCCATGGTCTGGGCGCTTTCGATTGCGTCCTTGATTGATCGGACGGTCCAATCGATGTTCGCGACGATTCCCTTGCGCAGCCCTCGGCAAGGGACCATGCCTACGCCGAGAATCGTGACGCCATGAGGCTCCACCTCGGCGACCACGGCACACACCTTGGTCGTACCAATGTCGAGACCTACGACGATCTCGCCGTGCAAGGTTGCAGACGTCATCACCGCTCTGGCAATCGCATGGCCAGAGAGAGATGGCCAAATTGTTCGCCAACGTGTTTGCTTTACGCGGGAGATGCTCGCCGCTAAGAGCGGATGTCGCATGCTCAAACACAACACGTACTTCGATGGCAACGTGCAAAGCGTCGAGTTCGAGCGGTTGGGACGCCGAATGACCGCCGGGGTCGTCAGCCCCGGCGAATACCACTTCGGGACCGACCGGCCCGAGCGCATGACGATCGTAAGCGGCGAGCTCGAGGCGAAGATTGGCGACGTCTGGGTCCGCTATCCGACTGGAACGGTTTTCGAGGTTCCCGCCAAGAGTGGGTTCGACATTCGAGCCAAGGAGCCCGCAGCGTATTTGTGCGAATTTCTTTGAGCGGCAAGCACGACTAAGAAGAGCGCCATGCGCACCATCGCTCGTTGCACACTTCTGCTTGCCTGGATGTTCAGCGCGCCGCACGCATTCGCGCAGAACGCGGATGGGCACGACCCACTTACCCCACTC
>JALYHX010000587.1 GCA_030776305.1 Myxococcota bacterium | reverse complement strand
GTCGTGCCGGACGCGAGCACGAGCGCACTGGCATCCAGATGTCCGGCCTGCAAGGCCTCGACGAGCTGGTGTCTCGAACCCGTGCGTACTTCGCCATTGGCTAGTTTGACTTGCCAGATGTCCCGATTCGCGTCGGTTGGCCCAACGGCGGCAGACGGCTGGACGCGGGACTGCGCCGACGGGATCGGCGATACCGCCATTGTGGATGGACGGGTCGATGCTACCGGGGAGAGAGCACTGCCGAGCTTCACCCAGTCGCGGGCCCCAGAAGCGAGAACGAGGACACTCTCGTCGAGATGGCCTGCGCGCAATGCCTTTTCCAACTGGCGGCGTGAGAGCTTTACCTGCCAGACTTCCTCGAGGCCTCCGGGCGGCGACGAGACATATTGTGGGCCCGCGGACGGGTGGGGATCATATCCGGCATGCGGAGCCGTGCCCACCGCGACGTCGCGCGCCGCGCCCGCCGCCAAGACGGAGGCAGGCGGTGCCGAAATCCTTTGACCAAGCCACGGGAGACTATCGAGTCTGACCCACTCCCGAGCGCCCGACGCGAGCACGAGCGCACTGCCATCGATGTTCCCAGCCTGCATGGCCTCGTCGAGCTGCTTGCGCGTTCCGGAGCGCACCTCGCCGCCGGGGAGCCTTACCTTCAAGATGTCGTTGTCCGCTGCCAGAGATCTCGGCAATGTTTGAGCGCCCGCGGCGGTAGAAGAAAGCGCGCCTGCAGACGGCGTAACAGCCACCCCGGAAGGCGACGACTCGCTCGGCCCGAACACACTGCTAAGCTTGACCCACTCACGTGCGCCGGATGCGAGCACCATCGTGTTGCGGTCGATGTGCCCGACCTGAACCGCCTCCTCGAGTTGCTGTCGCGTCCCGGTGCGCACTTCCCCATGGGCGAGCCTAATTTGCCAATGCTCGCTCTCGTGCGCACGCGGCGCCGGGTCTTTCGGTGCGGGGACCGCTGCGGCTGCGAGGGTTGTAGCTGCAGGAGACTGAGCTGCGAGCAAGTCCGTGAGCTTGACCCATTCGTCTTCGTCAGTGGCACGCACCAACGCGCCCTCCCCGATCTCACCAGCGCGAAATGCCTGGTCCAGTTGCTCGATCGTTGCCAAGCGAATATCGCCGCTCGACGACTGCACCGACCAAAGATTCTCCTCGACACCCATCAGCTTGAGCCTCCAATTTGAGACCGAAACATGCCAGAGAGGTTGGCGATTCCCCGCGCCCCCCGCCACCCCTTCGTTGCTCGATTCGCGGCTCGCTCACATCCGCGGCAATATTACACGCTTACAAGACGCCTGGGGGATCACGCAACGCGTTGTGCTTCGCGAAGTTGTGCGCGTCTCGGCTCCTGCGCCGTGTGTCGCTGATTGCAGCGCTCGCCACATGGACGACTCTCGCTCCCGCCCAGTCCGCCAACGGCGCTGCGATCGTTCGGCTATTGGGGGCACGTGCCAAAGACGCCTTCGCCCCTCGCGGTGCGCCGGGGATGGGCGCCGTCGTCCGGTTGCCAGCAAACATGCGTGCCGCCGACGTTGGCCTGCAGGACCTTGCCCCTGGCTTTGCCCGCTTGTGGGGTCAGCCCCGGGGGATCGTTGCATTTGCGAGCGCTCATCCCGACTTGCGCGTCGAGGTCTCTCCGCCCCTTCACCTGCTGCTCGATACGGCCGCCGCGTACGTGGGGGCGACAGCAGCAAACGCGTCGGGATACACCGGGAAAAACGTCCTGATCGGCATTGCTGACACGGGCATCGATCTGACGCACCCGAACTTTCAGGACGCAAGCGGAGCAACTCGCGTTGAATGGCTACTTGACCTTTCGGCGCCACCGATCGGAAAATACCCAGACCTCGAGCGACAATATGGCTCGACCGACATGAGCGGAAAGCTCGTGGCAGGCGCGATCTGGGCCAAAGCGGACATCGACGCACTGCTCGCGTCGAAGGGTTCTTCAGGTTTGCCGAAGGATGAGATCGGCCATGGGACGCTCGTCGCATCATGCGCGGCAGGTCAGGACGCGCGCTACCGCGGAGTGGCACCGGACGCCGGACTGCTGATTGCGCGCATCACCGACCCAGGCACCGGCGCAATCGGCAACGACGAGCTCTTGCGCGGCGTAAAGTTTCTTTTCGATCGAGCCGATTTCAGACACCAGCCCGTCGTCGTCAATCTCTCCATCGGTACCGATTTCGGCCCGCACGACGGTACACTCGCCTGGGAGCAGGCGCTCGCGTCCCATGTCGGTTCGACGCAACCTGGCCATGCGCTCGTGGTGGCGGCGGGCAACAGCGGATCGATCGCCGAGACACCCGTTCACCAGAGCGTGCACGTCAGCCGCGGGTCGACGATGAGGGTCCCTCTGACGACTCGCGGAGCGTCCCAAAGCGGCAGCGTACAAATCTGGGTTGCAACGCACTCGAGTGCGGAGCTTCGGGTGGGACTCGACGGCCCAGACGGGACCTGGATCTCGCCGGTGGGCAACGATACCGCGGTCGGAAAGAACACGACCTCTTATGACGCAGCGGTCTACAACGGCAGCCAACCGACTGGGAGCCCCATCCCGGCTGAATCGCATGGTGCGGTCGTCGTATGGCAGGGCCAGTGGCCAGCCGGAACGTACCATGTGACTCTTTCGGGATCGGGAATGGCAGATCTGTATGTAATGGGTACGGGCGACGTCGCGAATCCGGGCGACGTCGGCTTTGCCGATGCCGTCCGCGAGAGCACGATAAATCTCCCCGCCACCCATCCTGAGATCATCGGTGTCGGTTGCACGATCAACAAGAAATCGTGGCAAAGTGCGGGTGGCGGCATTTCGTTGCCATCGCCCCCCCCTCTCGATACGGCCGGAGGCGAGTTCGACCCGAACGCAACTCCGCGGGATCTGTTCGACGGTGAACCGTGTTGGTTCTCGAGCGCGGGACCAACCCTGATGGGGTTGCCGAAGCCGGAGATCTTGGCGCCGGGTGCGGCGATCATCGGCGCGATGTCGCAAGAAGCAATTCCGCCCGTGATGACGAGCATATTCACAACCGATTGCCCCTCCCGGAATTCCGCCCGCGCAGACCCCCGCTGTGAGCAGATCGACCGAACGCATGGCGTTTCGGCTGGCACTTCTTTCTCGGCGCCCCTGGTGGCGGGCGCGGTCGCACTTCTGTTCGAACGCGATCCCTCGCTCACGCAGGATGACGTCAGAGCCGCACTTCAAGGCGGCGCGCATCGACTGCGCGGGACGGCGCTCTTTGGGGATCAAGCGGGTGCGGGCGAACTGGACGTTCCCGGGGCATTGGCCGTCGTCGATCGGCTTCATGATCCACGGCTGGCGTTGCCCGTGCGCTCCGAGAGCTGGATGGTTCTCGGCGCTGATGTCTATCTGGCGGACGGGTCCACACCCCTCGAGGCGATCGTCGAATTGCGCACGGCGCGCGTGGGGAACGGAACGCTTACAGCCGCGGACGGCTTCATGGACGGGCGACTCGCGGCGTACGCCTTCGCCGACGGATCACGCCAAGTGCCCCCATCTCTTCGGCGCGCGGCGCCTGGAGTCTGGGTCGCGACGGTACAATTGCCGGCTGGATTGGGTGGATCGCGCTTGACCGTGGGAGTCACCTTCGACGGGGTGGACATCGTAGATGCGAAGTCGGTCCCGATCGCGACCGACGTGTGGAACGCGGAGTACCCGCCGAGTGTCAGGGGAGGATGCGCGTCGACTGGTGGCACGGGGTCGAGTGAGAGCGCGCTCATGGCCATCGCGGTGGGTGCGGCGATTGCGACCGCGCGGCGAAGACGGAGGCCGCAGTGACGTCGACCGTCTTGTGACGTGATTGCGGTAAAATCGTCACCCCCGAGGCATTCGGCGGCGCCGCACCCCGAATGCGAGCAGACCAACGAGCGCAAGCGACCCGAGGACCCCGCCACCCTCACGCCCGACGGCGCCGCAGCCGCAGCCGGTGGTGGAGGAAGGCTTGATGCCTCGGTCGACGCTAGCTCCACGACCGGCCGCAACGCCACCACTGCCCCCGTCGTCGGCACCGCTGCCATTGCCGGCCTCTGCGCTGCTGCCGCTCTCTACGCCGGTGTTGCCGCCACTGCTGCCACCACGTCCGGCGCCGTCGCTTGCACCGATGCCATTGCCGCTCGCGCCGTCACTGCTGCTCGCGCCTGTTCCCGCATCGCTGCCGCTGGCGTCGATCACGCCAGCATCCGTCACTCCGGCATCGGTCACCGGCGCGGGGCCCACGACCAGCAAGCTCGCCCCGCGATACGGCACGTTCAGCGCGATACCGCTCCCCACAACGGGGATATCGGCACGCTGCCACACGTCACGTACGCGCACCGCACCTGAGATGCCGAGCTGCGCCCACGTCACGCTGATCGACTGATCGCTGACCGCGTGATTGAAGAGTCCGACTGCCTTCCGACCTCCGCTCAGATCTCGTGTCCATATCTCTTGCATACCCTGGCTCCCGATATTGCGAGCCCGTTGACCCATCGAATCCTGATTGATCGCCAAGACCTCTTCGTTCGTCAGAAGCGCTGTGGTCCATGCGTCCGTCTGCAGGCGCGTCATATCTGCGCCCAAGAGCAGGGGCGATGGCAGAACGGACCAAAAGGACATCATCGTGACTTGTTCGTTTTTGGTGAATCTCGTATTTCGGTTGCCTGGAGCCACTGGGCAGTTGGGGCCGAGGTAGCCCAAAGGCAACATGTCGGCATCAGGCCAATGGCCAGGACTGTTGACCGCCTGCCAGCCGTAAGCCAGAGCAAACATGTGATCGAGGTGACTTGGGACGTCCCAAAAATCGTTGGCCATCCGCCACATGTTGGCGTTGCCCTCGAGGTTCGTGGCACTCCCGACGGGCATTTCCCCAGGCGAAAGGCTCAAAATAATGGAGCGACCGGTCTTGGCGAGAGAGGCACGAATGATGTCGACCTCTCCCTGGTGATAGACATTCGGTGTGACTTGATTGTTCAGAAGATCATCGACCTTGATCAAGTCGATGCCCCATTGCGCATATTGCTGGAAGATCGAATCGTACCAAGCCTGGCCAGCCGCGGTGCTCGCGTTTACGCCATACATGTCGCTGTTCCAGGGGCACAAATCCGAAGTGTTGGCGGCGTCAGCGGCATGGTAGGTCGAGCCTGCGATCGGCGAGTTGGCCTGATGAGCCTGCCGAGGGATACCGCGCATGATGTGGATACCAAAGTGCAGCCCCATCGCGTGAATTGCGTCAGCCAAGGGCTTGAATCCAAGAGATCCGGTTGCCGAGGGAAAGCGGTTGGGTGCCGGAAGAAGGCGTCCGTTCGTGTCCATCGCGAGGCTGCCGCCGGTTTTTGGGTCGTACCAGCGATAGTCGATGACCAGGTATTGCCAGCCTGACGGCTGCAACTGCCGCTGGATGACTTGCGCCTGGCTGTTCAGGTCACTTTCTGTGACGGCGTCGTTGTACGAATCGTAGCTGTTCCATCCCATCGGAGGCGTCAGGGCAAGGGTACTGCCGACCACGAGGGTGAGTGTTTGTTGGTCGTTACCCGCGCCGTTTGTTGCCGTCACGTTCACTGCGATCCGCCCGGGGGCACCAGAGGTTCCAGTGATTCGGCCCGTGGAGGAATCGATGGTCAGCCCGGCCGGCAACCCGCTCGCCGCGAAGGTGATAGGCCGCTGTCCGGAGGCCGCGACCATGTAGAGAAAGTCGCTTTGCGGTAATATACCGATGGTCTGTGGACCCAGGATGCGCGGCGCGGCGGGGGGCGACGCCATTGAAATGGTGATTTGGGTTTGAGC
>JALYHX010000586.1 GCA_030776305.1 Myxococcota bacterium | reverse complement strand
ATCCTGTACGGTGCAACTGGCGTTTCCGACGCCCGTCCCAAACGGCAAACATGGTCTTGTGCATGCGGGCGTTTCGGACCTTGTACTTGAATAAGTTCACCCGACGCCCGTCCAAGGGTAGGGTGTGCTTCAAACGCTCGTTTTGACAGAGGATGCCCCCAACCATGCGCCAAGTCCCTTCATTTACCGCCGTCGTGATGGGGGCGGCCCTCGCGTTCGCCTCGTGCAAGTCGAACGACATCACGGCCACCACCAATACGATCAGCATCGGCCAGCAGTGCATTGCTTCCGGTTCAGACAGCGGCACCAGCGGCGGTTGCGCGGGCAGCGCCGTGTGCAGCGTGAACTACTGCCGGACCGCGTGCACGTCGGACGACAACTGCGGGACCGGGGGGGTATGCCTTTCGGGGAGCGGCGGCAACGGCTGCCGGGTGGAAATGAAAGAGGGCCATTGCGCGACGACGAACGACTGCACAGCGGGCCTCGTCTGTGCGGCGGACAAGTCGTGCCGCAACGTCTGCGTCGCGGGCACACCGTGCTCCATCGCCGGGGACGTCTGCACGGACGGAGCGTGCTACGGGCCGAGCAGCAGCGGGATGGACGGCGGCGGCGTGCAAGACGCGACGGGAATCGACGCCACAGCGCTCGATGCCACAGTGCCCGACGGCGCGGCGGCGCAAGAAGGCGGATCGCTCGATTCGGGCATAACGCTCAACCCCTGCCCGGCCGCGCAGGAGCAATTCGGGTTCACGGCGCAGGGGGATTCGAATTCGAATTTCACTTCTGGAGTCGGCGTGCGCACGGCGGATCAACTTCTCATCTTCAGCGGCTATTCAGGTCCCCCGGTGAGCGGCTTTGATTCGGGAGGTGCGAGCACGGTGAACCTCGTGTTCATGCAGGCTTTTGACCCGGTAACAGGCAAAAAACTGGGTCCAGCGGTGCCGCTCTTCAGAGGGCCCGATTCGGGGCCGCTCTACGTGCTTGACGTGTCGATCTCACCGCTGGGGCAAATCGCCCTGGCTTTCGCTGGCAGCGCTAGCAACTATTTTGCCGGGACGTACGTCACGCTGATTTCTCCCGCTTCCGGGGGAGACGCTGCGGCGCTGCCGCAGGTCGGGCAGACGGTATCGTTAGCCCCGGCCAACGAAGGCAACTTGCGGCCACAGATTATTTGGTCCGCAGCGAGTCAGACTTTCGCCGTCTCGTGGGTTGACCTGAGCGCCGGAAACGTGAAGGTCGCAGAGCTCTTGTCAGACGGCCGTCCTGGGGGCGGGCCTGGTGGGGTGGTGCCTACTCCAGGACTCTATGGGAACGTCAATGGAAGCGTCGGCACTGCTGGAAGTTTTTCAGGTATCGGGTACATCGCGGTAGGTCTGTCACTACCGTACCTCACAATACTCGATTCGGCCGGCAGCCAGGTCGGCAGTTCCATTCAGCTCGAGGCGTCCTCCCAAAGCGCTTGGACGGCCGTGGCGGGAAGCACGCAAGGGTTCGTGGCGCTTTACGACAACGGGAGCGCAGGTGCCGTCGCCTTCGTGTCGACGTCCGCCGACGGTGGGGCTGCCGGCGGTTCGGGCGACGGCGGCGATGCGGGACCGCTGCCGGGCTTCGTCCTGCCGGGCGCCCTGCGCCCGGTAGATGCGCGAGCCATCAGCGACGAAACGGGTGGCGCCGGAGGGGTGGGCGCCGTCGTTGCGACCACAGATACCGTGACATTCTTTTACGTGAATCCGGATGGCCTCAGCCTCGCCCACTCCAACTCCCTCTTCGGACAGGGAGTCGGATATCAAGCTTCGCGCACCGTCGGCTCAGGATTCGTCACGCTCTCGAACTTCCGAGGTTTGTTTGCCGCATCACTCTACGACGCTACAAAACATGCGACGATGGCCGTCGCATCAGGCTGCAAATAAGACCAAGCACTCGAAGCAGGTGACCGCCTCGGCCTGCCAGTAGAGCGCAGCCCACCGCTCACCCGGCATTTCCCTCTGAGACGGCTTGTGTGTTTCCTCGGATAGCAGGTGTCCTTTCCCCCGGCTCGCCCATTGCACGCGTATCCGACGGGCTCCGGGCGACGGTTATTCATGTCCAAGGCGGGATGGGCCCGCCGGCGGCGGCGAGTCGCAACGTTTCCGATCCTGTCGGTGCGACTGGCGTTTCGACGCCCGTCCCAAACGGCAAACGTGGTCTTGTGCATGCGGCGTTTCGGACCTTGTACACCTTGCACATGAATAAGTTCACCCGACGCCAAGGGTAGGGTGTGCTTCAAACGCTCGTTTCGACAGAGGATGCCTCCAACCATGCGCCAAGTCCCTTCATTTGCCGCCGTCGTGATGGGGGCGGCCCTCGCGTTCGCCTCGTGCAAGTCGAACGACATCACGGCCACCACCAATACGATCAGCATTGGCCAGCAGTGCATTGCTTCCGGTTCGGACAGCGGCACCAGCGGCGGTTGCGCGGGCAGCGCCGTGTGCAGCGTGAACTACTGCCGAACCGCGTGCACGTCGGACGAGAACTGCGGGACCGGGGGGGTGTGCCTTTCGGGGAGCGGCGGCAACGGCTGCCGGGTGGAAATGAAAGAGGCCATTGCGCTTACTTGGCGTGGGCTTCTTGGAACGACGAGCCTGCGCTGGCCCTCATGCTCAAACGGGTTCGTTCGTCCGATCACGACGTTTTCGTGAAAGTCGCGCGGTCGTTGAAGCGCTCGACCCCATCGCGATTGACCGTGCCTTTGACGTCATGGTCTGCGATCTCATGATGCCCGTTCTGATGGATATGAACGTCTCTCATGATGTCTCATGAGGGCATAGATCCGCGAGAATTCACGAACGCGATCAACTGAACGCACACATTTGTGCAAGGTGCCAAAATGAACCGTCGAAATCGTATGACACTCCTATCCGTCACAACTGTACTCGCGGGGGCGGGAATGGCCCTCTGTGTCGTTGGTTGTGGTAGTCCCGCACAACAGCAGGGCAGTTCGGATGGCAGCACTTCGGGCAACGGCAGCGTTGCGCGGGACGGCGCTTCGGCGATGGATGGTGGCGC
>JALYHX010000585.1 GCA_030776305.1 Myxococcota bacterium | reverse complement strand
CTTCGAAGGCGGTCAAGGCTCGAATCCAGAAGAGCTCGTCGGTGCGGCGCTCGCCGGTTGTTTCTCGATGGCGCTCTCGCTCGGCCTCGAGAAAGCAGGAATGACGCCGCAGAGCATCCAGACGTCGGCGCGGGTGCATCTCGAAAAAGTCGGAGACGGCTTCGCAATCCGACGGATCGATCTTTCGACCGAGGGCCGCGTTGCCGGCGGTGACGACGCGAAGTTCCGTGCAGTCGCGGAAGAGACGAAGAAGAACTGTCCGGTCGGCAAGCTCCTCACGGCGGCGGAGATCACGCTCGAAGCGAAGCTGGCGCGCTGAACCGCGGATCGAGAACGTCACGGACCTCGGGCGAGTCCACCTGTCCGTCTCGTCGAGGCGAGCAAACAACGCAGCCGCGCGCACGTTGTCACGGCCGCCGGCGCAGCGCATCAAATTTCGCTTGCATCGAAACTTGATTGCGAGGCGTGCGCGACACGACAAACGGCGATAGGGTGAGCCAATTAAGGAATGCCGCGCGCCGGACGGCACGCCACGCTTACCTTGTGGAGGAAGTCGATGTTCAGGCTCGTGTCGAGGTCTCTTCTCCTCGGGCTCATCGGCAGCCTGAGTCTGGCCGTCGCGGCATGTGTGGGCACGACCGACGGTTCGTCGACATTCGGCGACGCCGGCGTGGACTCTTCGACGATGGTGCACATCGAGGATCCGGAGGCCGGCGGCGACTCGCCCGGCCCCATCAGTTTCGGGGGCGATGCGTCGCAGCAAGATGCGCCGACAGAACGCTGCACACCGAACGGTTGCGATGGCGGACCAGGCTTCTGCGGTGACGGTATCTTGCAGCCTCCAGAGGCGTGCGACGACGGCAATTCCGCGCCGGGCGACGGGTGCTCCGGCACGTGCCAGGTGGAGCCGGGGTGGGCGTGCCCAGCGGCAGGCGTCGCGTGCGTCAAGATCTGGGTCTGCGGCAACAGCCATATTGATCCCGGTGAGAATTGCGATGACGGAAACGCCGTGGGAGGCGACGGCTGCTCCGCGACTTGTATGATCGAACCGGGCTACGCGTGCCCGAACCACAACGGCGTCGGCGGCCCGTGCGTCAAGATCAACGCTGAGGTGTGCGGCAACGGCGTCGTGGCCGGAACCGAGCAGTGCGACGACGGCAATACGGTTTCCGGCGACGGGTGCTCGTCGACGTGCATGCTCGAAGCCGGTTGGACCTGTCCCGTGGCTGGCCAGACGTGCAAGCACATCAAGTTCTGTGGCAACGGCATCCTCGATCTCGTCGAACAGTGCGACGACGGGAATATGGTCTCGGGCGACGGGTGCAGCGCGACCTGTAAGGTCGAACCCAACTTCGTTTGCCCGACACCCGGTCAACCATGCGTGTCCACCGTCAAGTGTGGCGACGGCAAGGTTCAGGGAAACGAGACGTGCGATGACGGGAACACCCTCCCCGGAGACGGGTGCTCGGCGACCTGCCAAGTCGAGCCTGGATGGACGTGTCCCACGCCCGGCGCGAAGTGTGTGGACAAGGCGTGCGGCGACGGAATCATTGCCGGCGGCGAGCAGTGCGATGACGGAAACGTCCTCTCCGGCGACGGCTGCAGCGCGACGTGCCAGCTCGAGCCCGGCTTCGCGTGCGTCACTCGCGCAGCGGTCCCGCAGTCGGTCTGCCATCAGACTTCATGCGGCGACGGAATCAAGGAAGGCAGCGAGCAGTGCGACGACGGCAACTTGATTCCGTACGATGGCTGCTCGCCGACGTGCACGATCGAACCGAAGTGCAACGGAATGGGTCAATGCACCGCGGTCTGCGGCGATGGCCTCGTCGAACCGCCCGAACAATGCGATCTCGGCGCCCGCAACGGGCCTGGTAGCGGATGCGATGCTGCCTGCAAGCTCGACCCGAGCTCCGGCTGGTATTGCTCGAACGTCAACCAGCCGGCGCCAGCGCAGCTCGTCATCCCGATCTTGTACCGGGACATGCTGTATTGGAACACGACCATCCCTGGCCCCGGGCACCCCGACTTCAATTGTGGGCCGGGGCATTGTGTGGTCGCGCCGCCGCTCACCGGAAACCCGGACAGGGTCTCCACCGGCGAGGTGAATACGCTGCTCGGCGCGGATGGAAAGCCCGTGTTTGCATCCGTCGGGAATCCGCAGACGCTCACCGATCCCGTGAGCTTCTGCTGGTGGTACCACGGGGCAGGATGCGGCGGCGGCGCTGCAAATCCGTATTCAAAGCTCGTATACCTCGATCTCGCGGGCAACCCGACCACGCTCGTCCTCACCCAAGGCGCGTCCGGGACCTATACGTACGCGAACAAGCAATTCTTCCCGATCGACGGGCTTGGTTGGAACGCCGGGGCCAATGCGCAAACCGATCTGGATTGCGAGAGCCAGTTCACGGCAGGAGCGCCTGCCCCGGCGCTCCACAACTTCGCGTTTACGAGTGAGCTTCACTACATCTTCACGTACCAGGCGAGCGTCGCCGCCAGCGCCACCCCGGCGGTCTTCAACTTCGTCGGCGACGACGACGTCTGGGGGTTCATCAACAACCGGCTCGTCATCGACCTCGGAGGCGTCCATAGCCCCGCCACGGGAAGCTACACGCTGAACACGGCCAACGCCGCCGCGCTCGGACTCGTCGATCAAGGCTGGTACTCGATCGACCTTTTCCAGGCAGAGGCGCACGTCTGCCGATCGACCTACGCGCTGACGCTGAGCAACTTCGCTCACCTCATCACCCAGTGCCAGAATGTTTGCGGCGATGGGATCGTCGAAGGAAGCGAGGTGTGCGACCAGGGAACGAAGAACGGACTCACGGCATGCAGCGCGTGCACCTCCTCGTGCACCCGCGGGCCTTACTGCGGCGACGCGCTCGTCCAGGCGACGTGCGGTGAGCAGTGCGACGACGGCGTGAACCTCTCGACGTATGGTGCCTGCGGGCCGGGATGCAAGTTCGCGCCGTATTGCGGCGATGGCGTCGTGTCGAACGGTGAACAGTGCGACAACGGGACCGGCAATGTGGACCCGGCGACGGTGCCGTACGGCGCAGGCCTCTGCACGACCACGTGCACGGTGGCGCCCCACTGCGGCGACGGGATCGTCCAGAGCCCGCCGGAGCAATGCGACGACGGCGTCAACAATGGAACGAGCGGCAGCAAGTGCGACTCGAAGTGCATGCTGAAATGCGGCGACGCGCTGTCCGACCCCAGCAAGCAGTGCGACCGGGGCGCGGTGAACAACACCGGCGGCTACGGCGGTTGCAACGCCGACTGCACGCTCGGACCCTACTGCGGCGACGGGGTTCTCCAGAGCCCACCGGAGCAGTGCGACTACGGAACAGCGAACAACACCGGCGGCTACGGCGGTTGCAACCCGGGCTGCACGCTCGGTCCGTATTGCGGAGACGGGATCGTCCAGAGCCCCCCCGAGACGTGCGACAACGGCGCGAACAACGTCGTGCCGGTGGCCGCTTACGGGAAAAGCGTCTGCACCATCGCGTGCGCGCCCGCTCCGTACTGCGGGGACGGGATCGTCCAGGCGCAGTTCGGTGAGCAGTGCGACAGCACCACGGACTGCAATCCCATGTGCCAGTTTCTCGTGCCCAAATAGGCCCACGTGACGATCATCGCTCGGGTTTCGAAGCCAGTTCTCTGCGTACTCGGCTGCCTGCTGCTCGCCGTCGCGTGCGCCGTGGGCACGCGGCCGAACAACGTCTCGGTCTTCGACGACGCGGGTCGAGACGCGGGACCGATGCAGTCCACGACAGTGGACGTGGATGCCAGCGACGACGCAACGCCGCCAATCTTCCTGGCCGATGCGCAGCCTGATGCCGTCGACGACGCATGTACCCTCGCGACGTGCGCAGAGGCGTCGATGCCCGTTTGCGGCGATGGCGTCATCCAGCCCGGCGAGGCGTGCGACGACGGAAATACCGTCTCGGGCGACGGATGCAGCGCCACCTGCCAGATCGAGCCGGGCTGGCAGTGTCCGACGCCCGGACAGCCCTGCGTCATGATCCAAATCTGCGGCAACGGTCGCATCGATCCTGGCGAGCAGTGCGACGACGGGAACATGATGTCCGGCGACGGCTGCAGCGCGACTTGCCAGATGGAACCCGGCTGGCAGTGCCCGATCCCGGGATCGAAGTGCATCGCGAAGCAATGTGGCGACGGCGTCCTCGCGGGAAGCGAGCACTGTGACGACGGCAACGTCGTCTCCGGGGATGGGTGCAACGCCACGTGCCAGATCGAGCCTGGTTACGCGTGCGTCCCTCCGATGACCCCGCCCCCTGCATCCGTGTGCCACAGGACGATTTGCGGTGACGGGATCCAAGAGGGCTTCGAGCAGTGTGACGATGGCAATCTCATCCCGTACGACGGCTGTTCGCCGTCTTGCACGATCGAGCCCAAGTGCAACGGGATGGGAGGGTGCACCGGCGTCTGCGGGGATGGCCTCGTCTTCCCCGGCGAGGCATGCGACGACGGAAACACTCGGTCTGGCGACGGGTGTAGCGCCACGTGCCAGATCGAGCCCGGGTTCACTTGCGTCAAAGTCGACCAGCCCCCCGCCGCGTCGCTCGTCCTCCCGATCCTCTACCGGGACATGCTGTACTGGAATACGATGGCGCTTCCGACGCCCGCACCTCCGGCCGGAGGGCACCCCGACTTCCAGCGATACAGCGGGATGGTCGTGACCGGCCTCGTCCAGTCGACGCTCGGCGCCGACAGCGAGCCCGTCTGGGCGTCGAACGGCCCTGCTGGCAACACGAGGCTCGCGGGGCCTGTCGAATACTGCTGGTGGTACCACGAGCACGGCTGCAGTGTGGGCGACGGGGGCGCGAGCGATGCCGCCGGCGCAAGCGACGCGGGCGACGGCGGGCCGGGTGACCTCAACCCGTACGCCAAGCTCGTTTATCTCGACGCAACGGGAAAGCCAACGACGCTCACCCTCGCCCAGCAAGCGCCAGGTTCGAATGCGTATTCATTTGCAAGTACCGGTGCGGGGTTCTTTCCGCTGGACGGCCTCGGCTGGAACGCGGGTACGACTCCGCAG
>JALYHX010000584.1 GCA_030776305.1 Myxococcota bacterium | reverse complement strand
GTCTGGGGGGTGATCACATTCGACATCCGGGGGTTCCTTCAGACACGCAATAGAAAAGTGCTCAGAATCCGGCGTCCGAGCGATTGAATCGCCGCACGCGTGGAAGCATCAGCAGTATACGTCTCCGGATCGCCTTTCGCAAGCAAAAGTATGGCCAATTCATAGCTCATTTCAATGACTTAGACTCGCGTTGTCACAGCCCCGCATAGAGACCCGAAGCCCGCCGGCGTGGGGTTGAAAGTGCCCTTTCAAACCCGGGCGATCCGGCCATCGATAACCGCAAAATCCCTGCGATCGTGGATGCCCAAGGAATCGGTCGTGTCGATGACCTCCGGACGGGTCGTCGAGACAATCACCTGCCCGTCGCCCTCGCGGAGCGCCATGAAAAGCGCCGCGGTGCGTGCGCGATCGAGCTCGCTCGACACGTCGTCCAAGAGCAGGATGGGTCGCACGCCGCGAGACTCTGCAATGACGTCGATCTCGGCGAGCTCGAGCGCAAGGATCACAGCACGGTGTTGTCCTTGCGAGGCGATCCCCCTCACGGGACGACCATCCAGCTCGAGCACGAGATCGTCGCGAGGGGGGCCAACCGACGCAGACCCCCGAGCGCGGTCCCGCGCACGCGACCTTGCGAGCATTGCGCGAAATGCGTCGACATCGAGTGGCGCGCTGCGGTGATAGCGCACCTCGAGGTCGGCGCCCGGTGCCCCGATGCTTGTGAATGCACGACGTGCGTTTGGTGCGAGTCGTTCGGCCGCATTCTCGCGCGCCCGGCTCAAGCCAGAACCATGGCGCGCCATGAGCTCCTCCCAGTCGCCAAGGTCGGATGCATGCTCTCCGCGAAGCTCCAGAGCGCGCTGGCGGGCACGTGATGCGCGTGCGTAGCTCTCGGCATCGTCCAGCGACGCCGGGGATAGGTATAGAGCCAGCCGATCCAAGAGCTTGCGTCGCTCCGCTCCCGATCCCGCGGACAGCGTCACGACGCCCGGATGGAAAACGACGATCGGCGTACGCACCGCATACTCGGCAAGCGTGGTTGGACGCTTCCCATCGATGCGCGCCGCGCGAAGTCCGGATCGCAATCCCACGCTCTGTTCGCGGACCTGACCGGCCTCGCATATGCGAGCGCGGATGCTCGCCGTATCGCCTTGCAACGCGATGAGGTCGGAGAGCCTCGACGTCCGGAAGCTACGAGACGTGGCGAGAACGTACACCGCCTCGAGCAGGTTGGTTTTTCCCTGTCCGTTGTCGCCGAAGACGACGTTGAATCGCGGCCCGAGATCGACGTCGACGCTCGTGAGGTTGCGAAGACCGCGAACGCTCAGCGACTTGACCGCGAGCGGACGCATCGTTGCGTCAGATGCGCATGGGCATCACGACCGCGAGAAACTGTCGCTCACCGACCGGCTTGATCACCGCCGGATCGAGCTCTCCACCGAGGCCGAGCTGAACGTCGTCCTCGTCGAGCGCGCCGAGGATGTCCAAAAAGTACTTCGCGTTGAAGCCGATCGTCATGCTCTGCCCAGCATATTCGACAGGAACCTCATCGAAGCCCTCGCCAGTCTCCGGCGATTCGGTCGTGATGCGCATCGTTCCACTGCCAAGACCCAACTTGACCCCTCCCGTGCGCTCGCTGGCGGCGACCGACACAGCGCGCAGCGCGTCGGCGAATGGCGCTCGAGAGATGCGGACTACCTTGTCGCTGTGCTGCGGAATGACCTGACCATATGGGGGGAACTGGGCATCCACCAAGCGCACGGCGAACGATACGCCGCCTCCCTGGAAGAACGCGTTCGAACCACTTTGCGTGATCTGAAGCTGGAGACCCGCTGCCGTGTCCTTCGTTCCGTCCTTGGCGTCCGCCGTCATGTCGTCGCATAGACGTCGTAGCTCTTGGACTGCTTTGAGCGGGATGAGCATCGTTGCCGATGCCTGACGCCCGCTGACTTTGACCTCCATCTTCGACAGGCGATGTCCGTCCGTCGTGACCATTCGCACGACATCGCCGTCCCACTCGAAAAGTGCCGAGTTGAGATGAGCACGGGTCTCATCCCCGGAGATCGAAAAGTGCGTCCTGGCGATGAGTTCTTTCAGCACGTCGACCGCCAGAGCGAGCGACGGCGATCCTTCCGTGGGTGCCGGTAGCGGCGGAAAGTCGTCCCCCGGCATGCCACGCAGCGTGTACCGCCGCGCGCTCCCAGCGGCCTTGATCGTCGTCACCCCGTCCTGCGACGCCAAATGAATTGGCCCATCGGGCATCATCCGTATCCGTTCGAGCAGGTCCTTCGCCGAAACGGCCACGCTCCCACCCTTGCTCACGTCCGCGGTCACTCGGCCGACGAGCGCGAGGTACATGTCCGTCGCCGCGATTCGCAACATGCTCGGACCATCGACCGCGAGCAGAACGTTCGAAAGAACGGGCATCGTGCTCTTTCGCTCTGCAACCCCTTGCATGCGTGCGACGAGCTTCAGCAAGTCCTTCCTGGGTACAGTGAGTTCCATCGGCTCTGATCTCGAGATCATCCTTTAGATGAGATCTGTAGCAGTGTCGATAGAGCCTGTGGATGCGGGGGAGAAGTCGAAAAGCACAACCAACGCAAGCCGTTAGACCAACATCGGCGTGTGAACCACAAGGGGGAAGCGATGGGTACGATCAGGGGGAAGTCGGATGCAGGTAAGGCTCTCCGCACCCTTCCAAGGAGTCGTGCCCAGCTTTTGCCGCACATTCTCCACAGCCCTGGTGCACCTATGCACCTACACGGTGCTGGGCGTCGGGGCCAGCGTGCGAGCGAGCGCGTCGACGAGCTCCTTGCGCGTCCGCTCGTACGTCTTCGGGCCGACTTCACCTGCACGATGCGCGCTTTCGAGTTGCGAGATCTCTTCGAGGAGCAGCGACCGAGTCGTTGCAGAATCAGCCGCCGCCGCGGATGACCGTCGGTAGAACGAAAGAACCAGACCGACGACCACGGCGCAAGCCGCTAGCAACGTCGCGATCACGCGTCCAGGTCCAGCCGCGGGCAGACCGTGAATGCCGATGGTCAGCTCCGTCAACTTCGGATCCTCCGGGCGCAGCTGCCGCTCGACCACGAGAAACCGCTGCCCCTGTGCATCATGGCGAAGATCGGCGGGCGGGAAACCTGACACCGTCAACTTGAGGTTGGGCGCGGCGGGCATCAACGCGCGGGCGATGGCGACGTGCGGGGGGAGCCCCACTCCGAACTCAAAATCAGTGTCGCCGGACCATGGCAATTGCCATCGGAACTCGACGGTGTGCCGCCCCGGTGGGAATGTGCCGTGGAGCACGGCGGCGCCATCGGCCTCGTCCGCCCCCTGGTCGCTCATGGACGTCTGCGTGTTGAACGCCTTGAACCCGTCGGGAAGCGACATGCGGACACCCTGTGGCTGCCAGGCAGTGCGCCCCAGGTTGTAAAACTTCAGAACTTCCTCCATTTGAATCCGGTCGTCTCGGACTTCGGCGGCGACCGTGACTTCGGACACGATGAGTGCCTGCTGCAAATCGTGCGTCACGGGGTAGACGTGCAACACCACGTGCATTGCCTTCGCCTGCTCGAGCTGGAAAGGCGATGCGCCGAACGAACCGCCCTGAAAACCAGAGCTGACGCGGTAGGCGATGTTGCTCACCGTCTCCAATCCTGAAAAGACGACGCGGCCGCGCTCATCCGTCACGGCCTGCACGTGCTTTCGACTGTCCCCCTTGGCGATCGAGTTGATGAGCATGCCCAGCGTGACCGTCTCGTCGGTCACGGGCGCGTCGTCGGCGTTCCGTAGGTCGACGACGATCGTGCCAGGCGGTACCGTCGTATCGGCTTCCTCCCGGTCGTCGGGGGGCTCGAACAGTCCCGGCATGGTGCCGCGGTTGCCAGCTGCGCGAGCGTGGGGCTCCGCGGATGGGTCCTCGGCGTCTTCGGTGCGCTGCACGGGAGCGGCGT
>JALYHX010000583.1 GCA_030776305.1 Myxococcota bacterium | reverse complement strand
TGGAGAACCTGGTCGTCTACGGCGTCATGCAGCCAGATTCCACGTCAGCGGTGGACTAGCGGTCTCCGCACGACTCACCCCTTCGCGGCGTGCTCGACGAGGCGCTCCAGTCGCGTAGGGTCGATCGGCTTCGAGAAATGATCGGTGAAGCCGGCTGCCAGCGCCTGTCGGCGATCGCAGTCGCGTGCATAACCGCTGACGGCGATGATCGGGATGGTTGCGCAGTTGGGTATCTCCCGGAGACGCGGTGCGAGCTCGAAGCCGTTCATTCCGGGCAAGCCGATGTCTAGAAACGCTATCTCGGGCTTGAAATTCTGCGAGACTTTGAGCGCTTGGGGGCCATCGAGGGCCACGCACACCTCATGTCCGAGCTGCCCAAGGAAATCCTCGATCATCTCTGCTGAGTCCCTGTTGTCGTCGACGACGAGAACGCGACGGCGAACCGGAGCTCGGCGGATGGAAGGCGACATCGGACGTGCCAGGTCGAGCGGTGCGGTCGTGGAGCGAGGAAGCGTGACGGTGAAACGACTCCCGCGTCCGAGCCCGGCGCTTTCCGCGCGGATGTCCCCCCCGTGCTCCGTCACGAGCTTCTTCGCCACGGACAGCCCGATGCCGAAGCCGCCCAGCTGTCGCTCGCTGGACTGCTGTCCTTGCACGAAAAGCTCGAAGATGTACGGCAGGACGTCGGGCGCGATTCCCAGCCCCGTGTCTTCGATCGTTACCTCGACGTTCTCGTTCTGCGCCTCGGCGCGTACCCAAATCACGCCTCCGTCCTCAGTGTATTTCGCGGCGTTGTTGAGCAAGTTTCCAAAGACCTGCGTGATGCGATCGGCATCGACGTCGACGACCAGCGATTCCGTCGGGACGTCCAGGCGAAGTGTGTGCCTCCTCTTCTTGATGAGCTGCGCCGATACGTCGACGGCGTTCGCGATGACTGCCCCGATCTCGATCGGCTGCTTCGTGAGCTCTACCTTGTTTCGAATTAGGCGAGATACGTCGAGGAGATCGTCCAACAGCCGGATCATGTGGACGAGTTGGCGATCGAGGACGGCAAGTTCGCGCTCGCACTGGATGCCACGGCGCAGTTTGATCAAGTGAACCGCCGTCAGCATGGGCGCGAGAGGATTGCGGAGCTCGTGGCCCATGATGGCCAGGAAGTCATCCTTTGCGCGGTTCGCGCTCTCGAGCTCCCGACGTTCGACTTCTCTCCGCTCTGCCTCCCGTCGCTCGGTGAGATTGCGGGTAACCTTCGCGAAGCCGACGATCTCGCCGTCTTTGTTGCGGCGCACCGTGATGACGACGTCGGCCCAGAAACGCGTGCCGTCCTTGCGCACGCGCCAGCTCTCGTCCTCGTAGCGCCCTTCGCGACGCACGATCTCGAGGATTCGCCCTGGCTTTCCGGCTACACGGTCCTCGGGGGTGTAGAAGACGGAGAAATGTTTTCCGATGATCTCCGCCGCGCCATAGCCCTTCGTTTTCTCTGCGCCTGAGTTCCAGGTCTGGACGCAGCCTGTCGCGTCGAGCATGAAGATCGCGTAATCGGTGACGCTGTCGACGAGCGTCCGGAAGCGCTCTTCGTTTTGGTGCGACAACTCCTCGTCCTCGTAGGCCTGCCCACTCGCAATGCTCTCACCGATCTGACCGGCGACGAGACCCAGAAAGCCCCGGTAGCTGTCGTCGAGGAGGCGGTACGGATTGAGGGCCGCGACGAGCACCCCCGCGCATCCGGTCCGGCCCGAACGCGGGATGGGAACGGCGATCGCGCGCGAGGGAGGCACTGGCCAGGCGCCCTTGGGCAGATCGTCGAAGTGCGCGGTGAGATCGTCGATGGTGCGAGCCTCGCGGGTGTCCGCAACCTCGGCGATGCACCAGAGGTGCCCGGGCTGCAGGGGCACTGACTCGGGCGCAACGCGGTCGCTGCGGTCGATGCCGGCGGTACCGGCCAGCACCGCACGGCGATTGTCGGCGTCGATCAGGTAGATGAGCGAAAATGGGAGATCGTGCGTGTTGCTTGCGAGCGCGCTCGCGGCCTGCGCGACTGCCTCGTCGATGTGGCGCGCCTTGGAGGTGCGCGCGGCAAGCTCGCGGAGCAGCGCGATTTGCCGTTCTCCGATGATGCGCTCGGTATTTTCGGTGGTCGCACATATGATCCCGCCGGTGCCGCCGATGTCGTTGGGAACGGGGCTGAAGGAGAACGTACAGTAGGTCTCCTCGCGGTAGCCGTTGCGCTCCATGACGAGGAGCAGGCCCTCGTCATATGTCCCCTCGTTGCCGCGCATCGCCTGCGCCGCGCGCGGCCCGACCTGATCCCAGATCTCGCGCCAGACCACGGACGCGACTTGCCCCAGCGCCTCGGGATGTTTTCCGCCGACGATCGACTTGTATGCGTCGTTGTACAGATTGACGAGGGATTCGCCCCACCAGACGAACATCGGCTGCCGCGACGTCAGTACGATCCGGACGCACGTCTTCAAGGTCTGAGGCCAATCGACGGCGGGACCGAGCGGTGTGGTCGCCCAGTCGATGGCACGCATTCGCGCACCCATCTCCCCCCCGCCCGAAAGGAAGTCGCTTGGATCTTGTGGCATGTCTTGATCTGCGGCTCCCGTGGCTCATTGCCGCAGCGTCGGCGATTCAGGTTACGTCAGTGAACGGCACTTGCAACACCACCGACGGCCGTCGCGTAAGCTCTTGGTCATCGCAGAGCTCGCCTTCAGCGAGCTCTGCGCTTGCTCGCCCTCTACACTAAACTTCGAGCGGGCGTCTGCCTCACGCACGTTGGCAGAGAGGGCAGGCGTCCTCCATGAGCTCGTATGCGGCGCGCCCGAACAGCAGGAAGGGATGCACGATCCGCAAGGAGCGCGCTGGCCGATCGGGCGGCGTCATCGCGCTTGTGGCTCTATTGCCGCGCGCACAGCCTCGATCTCGTCTTGGACCACGCCGTCACCCGGAAAAGCCCGCCCCGCACACCCGTACCAGTACCGCGCATTCGATGCGTCGCCCTCGAGAAGGTGGACGATCCCGTGCATCCAAGCCGCGAGAGGCGAAGGATCGTCTTGCACGATTGCATGTGCCCCTTCCCAGTCCCCCGCGGCAAGGAGCTCGGCGGCACGACGGAGCGATCTCGAGGGGCTCATGAGGCGCACCGCTCTCTCAGGCCGCTTCGACCCGTTCGCAGTAGGCGTCCAACGTCTTCTTCCATACCGGGCGTTCGGTGCAACGCGCGCGGTAGGCAAGGAGGTTCGGGTACGCCTTCAGCATCTCCTGATCCGTCCCAGCGTCCAGCACATGGGTCATGAGGATGTCGGCGACGGTAAAGTTCTCCGTCGCGATGAACCGGCGACTCTCGAGCCAACCATCGAGTTGCTTCAAGCGCATCTCGGCCCAGCCATGCAACGCATCGCTCGGCTTGCTGCCCTTGCCACCAGTCAAGTCGACGAACCACAGCGATAGCACCGGCACCTCAATGCTGGTCAGCGCGGCGAAGGACCAGCGAAGCACCTGTGCCTCCCCCGCGAGATCGTGGGGCATCAGCTTGCCGCTCTTGCGCGCGAGGTAGAGAAGGATCGCGCCCGATTCCGTGACGATCATGCCGTCGTCGTCGATCGCGGGAATCTGCCCGAACGGATTGACCGCGCGGTACTCGGGCGTATCGAGGTCGTGCTTCGGATGATCGATGCCGACGATTTCGTACGGCAGGCCCATCTCCTCGAGCGCCCACAGTACGCGCAGGTCGCGGGTCTTGCCACGGGCCATCTTGTTCACTCTGGAGAAGCCGTAGACCTTCAACATGCGCGCATCCTACTTCGCGGCAGATGGATCGTGCGGCTCGTTTCGCTTCAGCTCGCAGAGCTAGCTGAACGTTGCGCGAATTGGACATCGAGTTCGAGTTCGTCAACGTAGACCCCAGCAAGGGCGCGCTTCAGCGGCCGGAGTTTCTGTTTCTGCGAGGTGGTGTTCATAGGTCTCTCCTCAGTGCTTGACGCCCTCTCCACGCGGACGACGGCGCCGATCTTTCTGCTTCGGGTCTGCCCCACGCGCGAGGAGCAGGTCCACGAAGGGGGCCGGATCGATGCCCGCTGTACCGCCCGCGCCCGTCGAAGAGGACGCGCGATGAAGCGGCGTCGAGCCGCGCTTGTCAGCGGCATTCGGATCCGCCCCATGATCGAGCAGGACTTCGACAACGGCGAGATTCCGCGCGCGGACGGCTTGATGAAGCGGAGTGACCGCGTCACGGTTCCGGGCATCGACGGGCGCGCCTCGCTCGATGAGCAACTTCGCGACGCACGCGGCCTTTCCACCATCCGCGCGCCGAAGGTCTGCGACGCGGTGAAGCGCCGTCTCGCCGAATCGATCCGTTACGAGGACGTCCGCACCCCGATCGAGGAGGTCTTCGACGATCTCGCCGTTCAGAGACTGGGCGGCGTGCAAGAGCAGCGGCGTCCCCTCCTCGTCGACGACAAAATCGGCCGTTGCGACCCGGCGGCGGTCGGCCAGGTATACGGACGTGACAACGGAGATCGCGGCGCCCGCGCCGCGGAGGAGTTCCACGATCTCGTGCCGCCGCCGCGCCGCCGCGTGAGCGACCGGCGTCAACTGAGAGCGACCCGCGTCTACCTCGGCGCCACGGTCGAGGAGCTGCCGCACGAGCCTTGCGTCGCCGTACTGCGCGGCCATCGACAGTGCCCGTCGGTGCCAACGGTCCTCTCCGTTCGGGTCGATACGCGAGACGAGGCGGGCGATGGTCGGTGCGTCCCCCTTCCAGACGGCCTCGCAGAACTCGGTGACCTGGTCCATGTGGCGCAGGCGGATTCTACCCTCGGCTGTCTTGCGGCCGGGCCGTGAGGTGAAGCCTCTCGAAGAGTACCCCGGGTCTTCCGCCCTCCCCCGCCTCTCCAGCGGCCCCGAACGCACGGCGGGAGCGGCGCGCGCGGGCCTTCGTCGGCCTCGGCGGCTCCCCCGCGGGGAGGACGGGGGGGTACCCCGCGCCCAGGGGTTTCGTACTGGCCTCTTTTCTCAAGTAGGCATAAGAGGGGGGTGGCGGTCGGAAAGCGAGCCAGGGACGTGATCGCAACCGGGACGCCGGCGACCGTCTCGACGCCTGCAGCCTCGGGATCGATCGCTTCGCGTCCCAAGGGCAGGCCTCGC
>JALYHX010000582.1 GCA_030776305.1 Myxococcota bacterium | reverse complement strand
GCGCCGTTCCTTTGACCAGTGCCTTTTGCTTCGTACCCATCGTATGACGCGCGGCCCGCGTCGCGAGGGCCTTGGCGGTTGCCGCGGCCTTCTGCGCGGGCGTGCGCACCACGCGCTGCTTGCGCGGCTTCAGCCCGAAATCCGCAAGCCCGTCGATGGATCCGGCGAACACCACTTGCAGTGCCTGCCGGAGACCAGACACGAGTGTCTTGGTCTTCGCACGCTCGTCACGATCCGCTTTGACGTCGGTCTGCCAGGAGGCCCTGGACGAGACCGCCGCGCTGCGGGCGTCGATGCGTGCTTGCAGGATGCCGATGAGGTCCGCCGTTTTGAGAGACGTGCCTGCGATGGTCAAGGAAGGAAGAGTCTGTTCGTGCTTCTTGAGACCGTCGATCAAGCTCTGATCGTCGGTTTGCTGCTGGCTTCGATTCGGTTGTGTAGCCATGATGACAAACTCCTGTGGATGCGTTGCTGAGGCCCGACACCCGAAGCACCATGCCTCGGGTTCGTGTCTCATCGGCTTAGGGGGGTATGGGGGTCGTTTTTAGCGAAAGAAAAATGAGTCTATTTTCTCACCCCGACAAAAACCGAATGCTTCAAATGGTTTTCGCGGATTGAGTCAGAGACCCTTGCGAGGGTAGAGACCCACCCTCATGAGGGGGACGCGATACCCATCGATGGGTGCGAAAGGACCCTGACGAGGGGCACCACCGATCGAACGAGGGTTGCCGCACACCCAACGAGCGTTCCTCGTGCTCCTTCACGTGGGTGGTCATGAACCCTCGCTGGGATCGCGCGCAACCCTCACCGGGGTAACCGGCTACCCAACGAGCATGATGTGCGTACCCGCTCGTGGGTTATCAGCCAACTCCACGTGGGTGATCGCGAGCCACCATCGGGGTGACGATGGACCCTGGTCGGGCGATCGTCTGACCCTCGCTTGGGTCATCGCTAGCCCCAATGACATGCACGCGTCACCCCGGGTGGGTGCATCGCGATCGTGCCCAGGGTGAATGCAAAACCCGCTCGCGGGTAGCCCACCACCTCCACACGGAGCCCCGTAGCCCTCATCAAGACAGCCTGATAGCCTTCGGCGGCAATGATCGACTTCAAGGCTCCCTTGTCGACGAGAGCCCTCGCAGAGTTCGAGAGGGTCGAGGTCCGCACGATGCTGTTCAAGGCGGCGTTGTGGCTCACCTCGTCGGAAGCTGACGCCAAAGACCTCGTCGCCGACGCGTTGAACCGCGTGTGCGACCCCGAGGGCCAACCATGGGATCCGGCCCGGGGACGTTTCACTGCGCACATGCGCATCGTCATGAGGGATCTGCTGAAGAAGCAGCGCAGCCGAGCACGCACCCGACGTGAAGTCACCGCCTCGAGCCTTCCGTTCGACGCCGACGCGCCTGACCCGAACCCCGTATCCGACGAAGCGCTCGACGCCGCGCGCCTCGACGCCCGGCTGCGAAGGCTCGGCAGAATTCTGCGCGAGCGTTTGTCGCACAATGCGCGCACCCTTCAGGTGTTCGATCTCGGCTGCAATGGCCATGACGACCCGACCGAGCTCGCGCGACTCATTGGTTGCACCCTCCATGACATCTACGATGCCAATCGTCAGATCCGCTATCACGGCAGTCGAATACTCGCGGAAGAGAGTCAGGCCGATGACGCTGGGATGAGGATCTTGCGAGACCGCGCTACAAAGAAGGAGCCCACGTGACCGCGCCCGACAAGCCCGACCTCGCCCGCGGATGGCTGCGGGCCGAAAAGCTCCTCGACGAGGAAGCCGACCGCATCGCGACGATGAGCGACGAGGAGTTCGAGCGTGAGATGGGAGCTCTCCCCGAGCCCGCGCACGTGCCGACCGCGGACGAGCTGCGCGTCAGGAGCGCGGAGCGTGCGCGAGAGGTCGCGACGAGCGAGGGTCGCGGACGCGGCGCGACGGTGAAGGTACTGCCTGTGTCCAAGACAGTCAGTCCCAGGATGCTCTGGTTATTCGCCGCGGCGCTCGGCGTTCTGGTTGTCGTTGGAGTCACGAAGCGGCGCGAAGTCGTCGCCTGGTTCAAGGGCGACAACACCATCGGTCCGTATCCGGAGATCGAGGCCGCCCCCGCCCCGCGACCCGCGGACGATCTTCGCCGGCAGGGGTTGGACGCGTGCGCCGAGAGCCTGTGGACTCTTTGCGAGGGCAAGCTCGACGAAGCAAGGCGACTGGACCCGGCCGGCGAAGCGGATGGGCGCGTGAAAGCAGCGCGGCAATCGATCGACAACTCGCGACACCCGGCGCCGGTGCTCCCGAGAACACCCGATCAGAAGTAGCGCGCTCGACGACGGCTCGTCCCTTCCGGCCACCGACCGCAAGCCGACGTCAGCCAACCTCGAAGAGCCCGGTGAATCGATTGCCCAATCGACGGTTGCCACCCCCCAAATCCACACGATTGAGCGCGATCGCGGCCAAGCCAATCGTCCGCCTCGCGAGGGTCCCGAGATTCATCGCACGCCGCTGATCCGTGCAATAGGGCCATCCATCTTCGCCGATCCGGACGAGCACTCGCTTGTATCCCATTCGTTGCGTGAAAAAAGCCTCCTGGGCGTGACGGTCCATGAGCGTCAGATGCCACGGCGGCATCTTCCAGGCGGCATCCCTGCCAAGCTTTCGCTTGAGACGCTTGAGGCCACTCGCAGCGAAGTACACGAGGCTCGGGTTTCGCTCCAGAGGCCCCTCGACGAAAAATAGACCCGCCGGGTTCAGCAATTCCCGCAAGGATCCAATCGTCTCCGCGGGATACGGCAGATGCTCGAATACGTCTCCAAGGTGGATGATGTCGAAGCGTGCCCCGCGGCGCTGCAACGCCTCGAGGTCGCTTACCGGAAACCCTGTCTTCCGAGCAGCGTGCGCAATCGCGCTCGAATCGGATTCGACCCCTTCGCATTCGAACCCTGCCGTGGCCGCGGCGAGAAGGAAGTCGCCGTTGCCGCAACCGAAGTCCAGCAGTTTGCGTCTGTGACCGCAATGCGCCGCCAACGTTTGCGCCGACCGCAAAAATCGGCCGGGTGTCGTGGTCGGTTCAGGGAATTTGTCGTGATAGTTTTCGCGGGAATACATCAGGTCGAAGTCGGCCCGACTCGGCACCGGATCCACGAAAACGCAGTCGCATGTGCCGCACCGCACATAATGAAACCGGCGGCCTTCCCAGATGGTGGCGTGCGGGTAGGCGGGACCGGCGGCCTTGCCCTCGCATAGCGGGCACGGTCGTGGTGTCTGTCCTGGATGCGAGCCACTCTCGCGAATCGGTTCGGCCTGTACGTTCATGAATGATCAACGCTGCCGCGCGTCGCGCAAGGGCGATCAGTTCGGTGGAGCCGCCGCTCGACCTGTCGGATCCTCGGCGTCATCGCGCGTCGAGAGCGACCGGTAGCCTTCGCGCTTGTAATAATAGTAGTGATAGTAGCCGTACTCGCGATTGCTGAGGTCCACGGCGTTGAGGACGGCGCCGATCACTTGTGCATCGACGTCCTGAAGGATTCGCAGTCCCTGGCGTGCGAGCTGCTTGGAAGTCTTGAACGCGCGGACCACGAACACAGTGCCGTCGACGAGGGTCGACATGACGGCCGAATCGGTGACGGCTGCGACCGGCGGGCTGTCGATGACGACGCGATCGAAGCGTTCGGACAGATCGTTTAGGAACTTGCGGAACTTCGCCGAGTGGAGCATGTCCGCGGGGTTGGGCGGCACGGGGCCGGCCGGAATGGACCAGAGATTCTGGACCGCGGTCGGTTTGGCCACTTCGTCCA
>JALYHX010000581.1 GCA_030776305.1 Myxococcota bacterium | reverse complement strand
CGTTCGAACGATTGCGGCGACCGGGGATCCTCGTGCGGTCGGCCTCCTCGGAGCGCTTCGCGACGGGAGCCTCGTCGTGACCGACGCTGGGCGTGTGTGTGTGCGCGCGTCGTCGGGCGCGCTCGAGGACGCCGTGACCCTGGAATCGGCGGGCTCCGGTTCGAGCCATCCGGCCACGATGGACAACGAGGTGCGCCGCGCTCTCGAGCCGGTGATCGCCCGTTTGGAATTGCAGTCGCCGGTTCTGGACGTGCGCCGCGCCGCGGTCGAAGTGCTCGCCAATCGCTCCGATGAAGAGGATGCCCCGGCCCTTCGCGATGCCCTCGCGCGCGAAAGCAACGCAAGCGTTCGGCGGGCGCTCGTGTCCACGCTCGCAGAGCTCGACCTCGCAAGTGACGATCCCCAACGCCGCCTCGGCGCGATCGCGGCGATCGATGCGTCGGGGTCGATCCGCTTTCGCACCAAGCTCGAGGCACTGAGCGGAGAGCCCGATGCGCGCGTACAGGCGGCCGCGCTGCAGGCGTTGCAATCGCTCAATCGAAAGCAATTCTTCGTCGATCACATCGCAGACCTCATCTACGGCACGAGCACAGGGAGCATTCTTTTGCTCTCGGCGCTCGGGCTCGCGATCACGTTCGGCCTGATGCGGGTCATCAACATGGCGCATGGCGAGATGCTCATGCTCGGCGCGTATGCGACGTTCGTCACGCAAATGTTCTTTCACAGTCATCTCCCGCGGCACGAATCGTGGTACCTGCTCGCAGCCATCCCCGTGGCCTTGATCACGTGCATGGCGGTCGGCGCGCTCTTGGAACGAACCGTCGTACGCTTCTTGTACGGACGCCCCCTCGAGACTCTTCTGGCGACGTATGGCCTGAGTCTCCTGTTGATCCAGACCGTCCGATCGATCTTCGGCGCCCAAAACGTCGCAGTGGACAATCCTCCTTGGCTCGCGGGCGGTTGGGAGCTCTTCGAGGACGTGGTCATCCCCTACAACCGGGTCGCCGTCGTTCTCTTCACCATCGCCGTCGTGAGCTTCGTCGCCTACGTCTTGCGCGGGACGTCTCTCGGCCTGCTCGTCCGCGCGGTGACGCAGAACCGTCCGATGGCGGCATGCATGGGCATCTCGACGCGCCGTGTGGACACGTGGACATTTGCGCTCGGCTCGGGCGTCGGGGGTTTGGGCGGCGTCGCGCTCG
Organism: Myxococcota bacterium; assembly: GCA_030776305.1. Classification (GTDB taxonomy): domain Bacteria; phylum Myxococcota_A; class Polyangia; order Polyangiales; family Polyangiaceae; genus Palsa-1150. The sequence continues at coordinate 17,459 of JALYHX010000581.1, read as the reverse complement.
CGCAACTCGGGAACGTCGGGCCGGAGCTCGGTCAAAGTTACATCGTCGACTCGTTTCTCGTCGTCGTCCTCGGCGGCGTCGGCAAGCTCATGGGGTGCATTTTTGCGGCGTTTTCGCTCGGCATCCTGAACAAGATCCTCGAGCCCATCGCCGGAGCCGTACTCGGCAAGATCGTCGTCTTGCTCGTGGTGGTGGTGATCGTCCAGAAACGCCCGCAGGGACTGTTCGCGCCGCGCGGGCGAGGGCTGGAAGGCACGTGACGGCGTCGCTCCCACCAACACTCGGCCCGCCGCGCACTCGCGCGCTGCGCAAAGCGTGGCTCGTCTTGGCGGTAAGCGTCGTGGTCGGTGTCGTCCTGCCGCTCTTGAGCGTTCTGCCCGCGGAGACGAGCGCGCTCCACGTTCCGGAATTTCTCGTGACACTGATCGGCAAGCTGACCTGCTACGCGATCGTCGCTATCGCGATGGACCTTGCGTGGGGATACGCGGGCATTCTCAGCTTGTGCCACGGCCTCTTCTTCGCGCTCGGCGGGTATGCCATGGGCATGTACCTGATGCGCGTCATCGGCACGGAGGGGATGTACCGCAGCAGCCTGCCCGACTTCATGGTCTTCCTGGATTGGAAGGAGCTCCCGTGGTACTGGCGCGGCTTCGAGCACTTCTGGTTTGCGGCGACGATGGCGCTCGTCGTCCCCGGCGTGGTCGCGTGGGTGTTCGGCTTTTTTGCATTCCGTTCGCGAATTGCCGGCGTTTACTTTTCGATCGTGACGCAGGCGCTGACCTACGCCGCGATGCTTCTTTTCTTTCGCAACGCGACAGGCTTCGGCGGGAACAACGGGCTCACCGACTTCAAACGCATCCTCGGCTTTTCGTTGAGGGAGCCGTCGACGAAGGCCGCGCTTTGCGCGATGAGCGGCGCCGGATTGGCGCTGGCCTACGGAGTGTGTCGGGCGATCGTCCGATCTCGGGCGGGCCGCGTGCTCACGGCGATGCGCGACGTCGAGGCCAAAGTAAGGTTCTGCGGGTACGATCCCGCGGCATACAAGCTCTTCGCGTGGACGGTATCCGCGGTCCTGTGCGGGTTGGCAGGGGCTCTTTACGTTCCACAAGTCGGGATCATCAATCCGAGCGAAATGCAGCCCTCGAGCTCCGTCGAGATCGCGATATGGGTCGCCGTCGGCGGACGCGGCACGATGGTGGGAGCGGTCCTCGGCGCGTTTCTCGTCAACGGCATGAAGAGCTGGCTCACCGCAGCTTTCCCGACGGCGTGGCTCTATGTGCTCGGTTCGCTCTTCGTCGTCGTCACGCTTCTCTTGCCGGGCGGCGTGGTCCAGATCGCCGCCCGCGCGAGCTCGTTGTCCGCCCTTCTGGCGCGCGTCGTTCGAGGTCTCGGCGCGAAGCCTGTCTCGCCGACCGCGCCCGTTGGGGGCGTCTCGATTCGAGATGAGCCCCGGCCGTGACAGCGTTGCTCGAAATCGACCACGTCACGGTCCGGTTCGACGGCTTCCGGGCGCTGGACGACCTCACACTGTCGCTCGAAGCAGGAGAGCTTCGCTGCATCGTTGGGCCGAACGGCGCGGGAAAAACGACGCTGATGGACGTCATCACGGGAAAGACACGACCCGAATCCGGGTCGGTGCGCTTTGCCGGCCGCGAGCTCACACGCCTTCCCGAACATCGGATCGTCGGCTTGGGTGTCGGCCGCAAATTTCAACGGCCCACCGTGTTCCCCGGGCACACCGTCTTCGAGAACCTGGAGCTGACGACCCACGGCCGAAAGGGCGTCGTTCGCACGCTGTTCGCGCACCTATCCCAAAGCGAGCTGCAGTCGATTGACCGCACGCTCGATCTGACGGGTCTCGCCGAATACCGTGACAGACCGGCGGGCCTTTTGTCGCACGGTCAAAAGCAGTGGCTCGAAATCGGGATGCTCCTCGTACAGAGACCGCAGCTGCTGCTCGTCGACGAGCCGGTGGCCGGAATGACGCAACACGAAATCGAGCGAACCGAGCAGATCCTCGCGTCACTGGCTGGCGAGCACACGGTCGTCGTCGTCGAGCACGACATGGACTTCGTCCGCAGCATTGCCCGGACGGTTACCGTACTTCACGAGGGCCGCGTGCTCGCCGAGGGGCCGATGCGCGAAGTCCAGAACGATCCGCGTGTCGTCGAAGTCTACCTGGGAGCGTGACATGCTCGAGGCCCGCGAAGTCCACCAGTACTACGGCGGCAGTCACACGCTTCGCGGCGCGTCGTTGACCGTTCCCGAGGGCTCATGCACATGTGTCATGGGCCGCAACGGGGTGGGAAAGACGACGCTGCTCCGTGCGATCATGGGACTCGTTCCGGTGCGTTCCGGGAGCGTGCGGTTCGCGGACCGGGAGCTCGCTGGCGCGGACGCGAGCGTGCGCGCTCGCGTCGGGATTGGATATGTTCCCCAGGGCCGCGAGATCTTCCCGGAGCTGACGGTCGAAGAGAATCTGCGCGTGGGGACGCTCGCGCAGAAGGGAAAAAGACGAGAGCTCCCAGAGCTCGTCTTCAGGCTCTTTCCTGTATTGCGGACGATGATGAGGCGCCGTGGCGGCGATCTGTCGGGTGGCCAGCAGCAGCAGCTGGCCATTGCGCGCGCGTTGACCCTGCGGCCAAAGTGCGTCCTACTGGACGAACCGACCGAGGGGATTCAACCGAGCATCGTGCACGAGCTGGGGGACGTGATTCGACGCCTGTACTCGGAGGAAGGCGTGGCCGTGCTCCTCGTCGAGCAGAAGCTGCCTTTCGCCCGTCGAGTCGCCGAGCGATTCTTCCTGATGGATCGCGGGGCGTTCGTCACGTCGGGGACGATGAGCGAACTGTCCGACGAACTCGTCCGCAAGCATCTGGCCGTGTGACGGCTTGATTGTGATCGACCAGGCGTCAGTTGGCGGCAAACGTCGCTGAGTTGCCGCCGACCTTCGGTGCGTTGGCTGTAACCGTTGCTTGGCTGGCGGCGGATCCATGCGCGCGCTCTTTCTACTCTCCCGGCTCCAGCACGGCGTGGTGCTCGAGGACGGCGGGCATCGGGACGTCGTCTTTTGACGTGCTCGCAAACTTGCCGCAAGCCGTGAGAATGCCGGCGAAGGCGACGTAGCTCACGGCGACGGGCAACGTTTGCGCGATTCCGAGCGCCTCACCGTGCATGAATCCAAAGAAGGTCAACACGGCGCCAACCATCGCGAACGCCGCAGCCTTCATGAAGTGCCGCTCGATGACGAAGACGCCGATGGCGCCCAGGACGAGACCGCCGAGGATCGACCCGCCACCCATGACCGAGAGCCCGTGATAGAGGACGCCCTGGGTGCCGAGTTTGTCCAACCCGACGGTTGCGGCGTCCGTCCCAGCCGCGGCGAGAGCTCCGTTGATTTGTGTCTTGCCCCAGGCCGCCACGTGGGGCGTCAGAGCGAGGACGATCGCCGGGGCATGGCTCCTGGGCGTCTCCTGGAACGCCTGCGATCCGATGAGCATACCGATGTAAAGGAGAATGGGCAGGATCGCCACCACTGGAATGAGCGCCATCATGACGGAGATGATCCCCAGCCAGGCCAGGACGATCACCGTGATCCCCGTGGCGGCCGAATAGCCGATTCGGCCACCCATCGCTTTCCAGCCCGGGTGGCCGATGTACACCGCATTGATGAAAGGGTTGCCCATCATGCAGCCAATCAGACTGACCACACCGTCGGCCGTGAGGACACGCGTCGTGGGGAACGAATCACCCGCGACGTGCGCGCTCTCGACGTTGTCCATGGCTTCCACCAGATCGTAGATCCCGAATGGGATCGCCGTGACGAGGATGATTCCAAGGAACTGGAATCCCGCGAACACGTGCGACACGGCCGGAGTGGGGATGGCGACGTGAAAACTCGACACGGACTCGGTCAGCTTCGTGAGCGACATCCCGCCGAAATCGAGGCCCACCGCGGTGGACGCCCACGCGATGGCCGTCCCGACGGCGATGGCCACCAAACCCGCCGGCGTTCCGCGGAAGTAGCGAACCCCACCGAACCAGCTCGCCAGGATGATCGCGAAACACGGGATGGCGACGACGGGGGTCATGAACATCTCGAGCGCCGGGCGCATCGAGATGAACGTGATCGACACGCCGGCCAGCGTACCGAGCAGCGCGGCGCGGGGCGTCACCTTCCGAATGAACGGGGCGATGAATCCTCCGGCCATGAGGACGAAGCTCTGGATGAACACCCAGGTCAATCCTGCCTCCCACCCCTTGATGGGATCGCCCGTCTTGAGGGCGATGGGGAGCATGATGACGAACGTGACGACGAACATGTGCGGGACGCTGGTACCCGACGGCAATGCACAAACGTCCGTGCGGCCAGTACGGACGGCGAGCCGGTACGCGAGCCACGCGTAATAGAGTGTGCTCAGACACATCATCAGGCCGGTCGCGGGAAGGATCCGGCCAAAGACGATTTCGTCGGGCATCTTCAGAACGAAGCGCAAGAGCCCCGTCAGTGTGAGCAGGTTGACGAGAATGTTCGTTCCGAACCCGAAGTAAGCGTTCCAGTCTCCGGGGGTCCAAAGGGGCGGTTTCGTCGTCGTCGTCGTCGCGCTCGTGGCCGGCATCACGTCGGTAGTCATGGATTGCGCTCCTGTGTTGTCGTCGTTGCCGTTTGTCGTCGGCTCATGACAGTGCCTTGATGACGCGAGCCGAGTCAGAGACCCACCCGAAAATTCCACCCTGCGCCTTGATCATCCGAAGTCCCACTTCGTGGAACTCCTGAAAATACGAAGCGCAGCAATCGGCAGGAACCACGCACCGGTATCCTCGATCGTTCGCCTCTCGTACCGTCGTGTGCACGCACACTTCCGTTGTGACGCCGCAAACGATGAGATTTTCGATACCGCGGTCCTGCAGCAGGAGTTGCAAATCCGTGGCAAAGAAGGCGCCTTTGCCTGGCTTGTCGATGACGGGCTCGCCCGCGCGCGGATAAAGCTACGGCACGATATCGTGACCCGGCTCTCCACGAATCAAGATGCGCCCCATCGGACCGGGGTCACCGATTCGAAGGCGCGGGGCGCCACGCTCCACCTTCGTTTTGGGAGCGTCGCTCATGTCCGGGCGGTGGCCTTCGCGCGTATGAACGATGAACACCCCGCGCCCTCGCGCGGATTCGAGCAGCGCCGCACAAGGTCGAACCGCCGCGCCAAGACGCGAGACGTCATTTCCAAGTGCCTCGCCGAATCCGCCAGGCTCCAGAAAGTCCCGTTGCATGTCGATGATGACGAGTGCCGTGCGATCCACCTGTATCGCAACGGGCTGCGGTTCTGCGTCGACGAAGATGCTCGGCATCAATCACTCTCCATCACGGACGCTAGGGTGCCGGTGTTTCGATGTGATTGCGCGGCGGTAAAAAGTAATGGCGGACCAGGAGTTCATTTCAGCAATCGTCCGGCAATCGATCCTTGAGCGATGCTCAGACGAGTGCTTCGAGCAACGCCCCGGAATCGCTGACTGCACCGAAGACCCCCTGCTGCATCGTCACCATCTTCAGGGCGGCGTCGTGGTTCCGGCGGTCCGTCGCCGCACAGCAATCACGCAGGACGACGCACTCGAAGCCGCGATCGTTGGCTTCGCGCATCGTCGTGTGCACGCATACGTCGGTCGTGATGCCCGTGAGGACGAGGTTTCGAACTTCTCGCAGTCGAAGCAAAAGTTCGAGGTCGGTCGCACAAAAACTACCCTTGCCGGGCTTGTCGATGATCGTCTCGCCCGGCAGCGGCGCCAACTCGGGAATGATGTCCCAGCCGGGTTCTCCGCGAACGAGCACCCGGCCGAGCGGGCCGGGATCACCGATGCCGACACCCGATTCGGTGCGCCGCGAGCGCCATCTCTTGTTCGCAGGCAAATCGGCGAGGTCCGGGCGATGCCCCTCGCGCGTATGGTACACGGGAAATCCGCGTCCACGGAACAGACCCAGAACGCGCCGTATCGGTTCAATGCATGATCGGGTCAGTGAAATGTCATATCCAAGCAGGTCGATATAGCCTCCCTTCCCGCAAAAATCGGCCTGCATATCGATGATCATCAGCGCTGTGTTTTCGCGCCGGAGGTCGCCGTCGAAAGGCCAGGGGTAGGGAGTCGCCGCAACGTATGTCATGGGACACCTCGGCGGAAATCGAACACCATCGACCGTTTCGATAGCGTTTCACTGTTGTTGCTCGACGCCGCAGAGCGTGGCCTTCATCAACATGCGTCGCGAGAGAGCGGTCGCTCCTCGAGCGACTGCGGGCATCCGCGCAGCAGATTGGAATCGTGCCGAGTCGATGTTGGCAATGCGCAATGGATGTAGGAAACGTTTACCGAGGCGAAATCGGAGCGACACGTTGCGCCGATTAGGACCGATCCCGTCAGCCAAGCCATTTCGGCTGCGGTGACAACGACGCAAATGCGTCTTCGAAGGAGAAGCGGATGAGTCGAAAGAGAGCAGCGCGGTGGGTGTCGGCCGCCCTTACGGTGGTGTCTCTGCAGTTGACCCCGTTCGGTGTGGCGCTTGGCCAGCAGCCTCCCCCCACAATGCCTCCTCCGGCGCCGGCTCCAGCCGCTTCTCCCCCGCCCATGGCCGCAACGCCGCCCGAGGCGGCCATGGCGCCATCCACCCCCGCGGTCGGCACTTCACCCGCCGCTCAGGCCGCGACCCCGCCGCTCGCAAGCGAGGCGATGCCGGCGACCCGAGAAGAAAAACTCCCGGCGATCGACGTCGGAGCTTGGGTCCGCGCGGCCGGAAGGCTCCAAGGGAAAACTCCGAAGAACCTCGACGGCATTTCGATGGACACCGCCTACGCCGAGCTTCACGCGGGCGGCAAGATTCACAAGCACGTGAGCGTCACGTTGAACCTGAACGCGAGCGGTCTCGCCGGTACGGCGGGCATCGAGGACGCCATCATCGGGTTCGACTTCTGCGACTCGGCTCACCTGTGGCTCGGACAGCTCCTCGTGCCCGTCGACCGCGCCAACTTTTCAGGCCCCTTTTTCATGATCCCGTGGAACTACCCCGGGTTCATGACGGTCGGCGGCACGACCGTCGTTTCAGCCCCCATGGAAGGCCCTGCCGGGCGCAACACCGGAGGCTCCTTTTGGGGTAACGATCCGGATGGAAAGGTCAAATACGCCGTCGGCGTTTTTCTCCCAAGCAATCCATTGACCAATCCTCTCCTTTCCGCCCGCATCAGCACCGCGCTGATCGGAAAGGAAACTGGGTACTTCGGCAATGAATCGTTCTTCGGCGACCAGGACATCGTCACGATCGGAATCGGCGGCCAATACAAGAAGGAGGGCAGCGTGGGGACCGCTCCACCCCCTGCAATGGTGGGCGGCGTCGCCGGTCCTGCTCCGACGGCCGACTACGGAGAATTCAACGCGGATGCGCTCGCCGAGCTGAAATACGGGGGCGGCGGATGGGTCAGCCTGGACGCCGCGTATTACCATTTCGTGGGCCAGTACAATTCTATCAAGGACGCCTTCTATGTAACCGCAGCGGTCGCGACGCCGAAGGTCGGCGTGGGCAACATTCAACCGATGGTGCGCTACCAGGTGGGCTCCGGCAACAATCCCACCGCATGGACGTTCGATGCCGGCGTCGCCTACCTCATCATGGGCCCGGCCCTGAGAGCGATGGCCAACGTACAGCACACGGACCTCGGTAGCGGGACTGAGGCCAACCTCGTCCAATTTGGGGCGCAGGCGATTTTCTTCTGACCCGCATGGGCCACCATGGGTACTTCCGCGACATCCCAGAGCATCGTACCAACTTCGCTCGAAACGACATTTCTGCGGGATTCCATCGACTTGCATCGCGCCCGGCTCATCGATCGCCTCGAAGCAGGCGAGGATGGAATGTCACTCGGCCGCGCCAACGCGCGCTTTCTGAACGCTTGCATCGCTTTGCTTTTCGAAACGGCCAGCCGCCGCGCGGGGTTGCCGAGCGGCGTGGCCCTGGGGGCCGTGGGGAGCTTCGGCCGGGGAGCCGTGGCGCTGCATAGCGACGCGGACGTCGTTCTGGTTTTCGACCCCCAAGTCGTGGGTCCGAAGGAGGCCGCGACATTTGCCGAGGCGCTTCTCTACCCGTTGTGGGACGCGACTCTCGCGGTTGGCCACCAAGTGCTGGGCGCGTCCGAGGCCGTGTCGCTCGCGCAGAACGATCTTGCGACCGCCACGGCGCTCCTCGACATGCGACATCTCGTCGGCGATGCGACGTTGCTGCGCGAGCTCGTCGATCGTGCCCACGAGGGTCTCTTCGGAGAAAAGGACCTGGATGCGTTCATCGATCGGCTCGAATCAGAGGGCGCCGCCCGTCACGCACGCTTCGGCGATTCGGTCTTCCTTCTCGAGCCGGACATCAAGAGCGGCCCCGGAGGCCTGCGCGATCTGGATGGCGCACGGTGGGCGGCGCGCGCGCGCTATCGCGTCAACACCGCCAGGGACGACGGACCCCTCGGTACCTGGGGCGAGCTCGTTCGGCTCGGTGTGATGGTCGCCCGTGAGGCGCAGGAGATTGCGCAATCGGAGGAGTTCCTCTGGCGGGTCCGCAACCGACTTCACGCGCGGGCGACGCGCAAGGCGGATCGCCTCGACTTCGAAGAGCAAGAAGCGCTTGCCGTCGCGATGAAATATGGCACGGACCGCGCGCAGGCGGCCGAGAGGCTCATGCAAGCGTTCTACCTGTCAGCGCGCGCTGCGACACGCGCGCGGGCGAGTCTGTTCGAGCGCGTTCGTCCACCTCGCCGCCGCGAAAAGCCGCCTCCATCGACCGATGTCGGTGGCGGGATTCAGCTCTTCGATGGATACGTGACCATCGCCGACAGCGGCCGTCTACAGCCGGATCCCGCGTTGGCGATGCGAGCGTTCGCCGAATGCGTGCGGCACAAGGCTCCGCTCTTGCCCTTCGCACGCGCTGCAATCTCGGCTGCCGCGGCCGATCCCGAATGGTGCGAGCGACTCCGGACGGACACGGAAGCAGCCGCGCTCTTCCTCGAGCTGGTATGCACAGTACGAGAGACCGACGTACGGGGCGGTTCGATCCTCCGTCTAATGCATGACGCGGGTCTCGTCGTGGCGATGGTGCCGGAGTTCTTCCCGGTCACGGGTCGTGTGCATCACGACACCTATCATGTGTATACGGTCGACGTTCACTCTGTGGCAGCCGTGGAGCGCCTTGCGCAAATGGCGCGCGGGGAGCTTGCGCATGCCTTCCCACTCGCCTCCCGGCTCGCAGCCGAGATCGCGCGGCCCAAACCACTTTTTCTCGCGACTCTCTTGCATGACATCGGCAAGGGCTGGCCCGACGCGAGCGGCTCGCGCAAGAACCACTCGGGCGCAGGGGCCGAACTTTGCGAACGCATCCTTCCTAGGCTGGGCATGTCCACGGAGGACGTCGCCGAGGCACGGCAACTGGTGCTCGATCACCTGCGCATGTATCACGTGGCCACCCGGCGTGACCTCGACGACACCGCGACCATCGAGGAGTTCTGCCGGAACGTCTACGGGCGCGAAGGCTTGCGCAATCTGTATCTTCTGACGGTCGCGGACGTGAGTACGACGTCGCCGACCGCGCTGACGTCCTGGAAGGCGCAAATGCTCGAAGAGCTCTACTTCGCGGCAGAAGCGCACCTGGCGGGTCAGGCGCCGCGTGCCGACGCGGAGCGAATCGATCGAGTCTACAACGCGGTCCGGTCTCTGTGGACCGGGCCCCGCGAAGCGATCGACGCGGTCCTATCGTCGTTGCCCGAGAGATACCTGCTCGCAAACAGCCCCGAGTCCATCGTGGAACACGCGCGCGCTCTGCAGGCGCGTGCCGGCCGGGCGGCACACGTCGTGCGCGTCGCTTCGCGGCATCGAGAGGCAATCGAATTGTGCGTCGTGGCCGACGATCGACCCGGGCTTCTCGCAAGCATCGCAGCAGCCCTCACGGCCAACCGCCTCGAAGTGCTCACGGCGGAGGTCTATTCACATCCCGTGGGGGCCGAGCGAGAGGCGCTGGATCTCTTCTGGGTGCGTGATCGACACCGGGGGGCTGGAGGCGTAGAGGCCTCCCTTCCCAAGTTGGCCCAAGACCTCGAGGACGTCTGTTCCGGCCGGGTGAACCCCGCAGACCTCCTGCGCGAGCGGGCCGGTTCGACGTCACGGTGGCGCGAGCGACCGAGCCCCGCGGTCCCGACGGAGGTACTGTTCGACAACCGCGCATCGCCTCGCCATACGGTCATCGAGGTATATGCCAAAGACCGTCTCGGCCTGCTCTACACGCTGGCTGAAGAGCTTCACCGCCTTGGACTCTCCATCACGCTCTCGAAGATCAACACGGAGGGCGCGCGTGTCGCGGACGTTTTCTACGTTTCCGAAAGCGACGGATCCAAGATTCTGCTTCGACCGAGACAGCAAGAGATCCGCGAAGCGCTCGTGAAGGCCGCCGAGAGCGACTGAGGCCCCGGCGGCGAAGCGAGAACGGCCGGGTCCACGGAAACAAAGCCGAAACGAGACAGAGACGAGCCGGCACAGCGGCGATGCCATCTTCGGCGAGGTGAACCAGCTCACCCCGGAAGACCCTCAACCCACGCAAGGGAAGCGGGCGCAGGGGCCTCCTGCGCGGGTGGTCGCACCGGTCGACCAGGATCAGTTCCGGCAAAATCTGGTGGAGCACCTCCTCTACACGTGCGTCAAAGAACCGAAAGACGCTGGCCCCGTCGACCTCTATCGCGCAATGGCGCATAGCGTTCGCGACCGTCTGGTCCAGCGCTGGCTTGCGACCCAGCGCACGTACCACGAGCGCGACGTCAAGCGTGTCTACTACCTCTCTTCCGAGTTCTTGACGGGTCGGAGCCTGGGTCTCTGCCTCCTGAATCTCGGCCTCTACAGCGTGGCCGAACGCTTGATGGCAGGGTGGGGCTTCGACCTCGCCGACGTCCTCGAAGCCGAGGGCGATCCCGGGTTGGGAAACGGCGGCCTGGGTCGTCTTGCGGCATGTTTCATGGACTCGCTCGCGACGCTGGAACTGCCCGCCGTCGGGTACGGGATCCGCTACGAGTTCGGGATCTTCGAACAGCGCATCGAGTCCGGTCAGCAGATCGAGCAGTGCGACAACTGGCTGCATTATGGCAACCCCTGGGAGCTTCCTCGCCACGACCGGGTCCAAACCGTCCGTCTCTTCGGAAGGACGGAGACGCGCAAGGATGAGAGCGGCAAATTGTTCGTCGATTGGCTCGACGCACGCGTCGTCATCGGACTGCCGTACGACTCGTTCATCGTTGGCCACGAAACGGACACGGTCAACACGCTGCGCCTGTGGTCGGCGCGCGCATCGCAAGACTTCGACCTTCGCCTTTTCAACGAGGGCAACTACCTCCGAGCCGTCGAAGAAAAGGTGGAGGTCGAAAACATCTCGAAGGTCCTCTACCCGAACGACCATACCGAACACGGCAGAGAGCTGCGCCTCAAGCAGCAATACTTCTTCGTTGCGTGCTCGATTGCGGACATCGTGTCGGAGTTCAAGCGCAGCCACGACGACTTTGGGCTCTTTCCGGATCGCGCCGCCATCCAACTCAACGATACGCATCCGTCGATCGCAGTCGCCGAGTTGATGCGCATTCTCGTCGACCAGGAACACCTCGACTGGGATTCGGCCTGGGATGTGACGCAGCGATCGATTGGGTACACCAATCATACACTCTTGCCCGAGGCTCTCGAGAAGTGGCCGGTCCCGATGCTTCGCCGCGTCCTGCCGCGGCACTTGATGATCATCCTCGAAATCAACCATCGCTTCATGCGCCAGGTGAGCACGCGCTGGCCGACCGACGTTGCTCGCATGACCCGGATGTCGATCCTCGAGGAGGGAGACGTTCAGCAGATCCGCATGGCGAATCTCGCGGTCGTCGGGTCGCACAGCGTCAATGGGGTCGCTGCACTGCACACGGAGCTCATCCAACGCGAGCTCCTGCCGGACTTCTACGATCTCTATCCCGAGCGATTCAACAACAAGACCAATGGTGTGACGCCACGGCGTTGGTTTCTCTTCTCGAATCCCGCGCTCGCTCGTCTCATGGCCGAACGCCTCGGTCCCCATTGGATGGACCGCGGTCCCGGACCTTCGTCGAGGCTTTCCGATTGCGCCGAGGACGACGAGTTGCTCGACGCACTGTGGCGCATCAAGCAAGAAAACAAGGTCAATCTCGCCGCGCTCTTGCTCAAGTCAACCGGTGTCTCGGCAGACCCGAACGCTCTCTTCATCGTCCAGATCAAACGTATTCATGAATACAAGCGCCAGGTTCTCGCGTGTCTCGAGGTCATCGCGCATTATCTCCATCTCAAGGAGGGCGCACGCGGCGAAACCCAGACTCCTCGGGTCTACATCTTCGCCGGCAAGGCTGCCGCCGGGTACGCTGCGGCGAAAACGCACATTCGTCTCATCAATGACATCGCGGACGTCATCAACAAGGATCCGACCACCCGCGATCAGTTGAAGGTCATATTCGTGCCGAACTACGGCGTCTCGCTGGCCCAGGTGATCATCCCCGGCGCGGACGTGTCGCTCCAGATCTCGCAAGCCGGCAAGGAAGCGTCGGGCACGAGCAACATGAAGCTCGCCATGAACGGGGCGCTCACCGTGGGGACGCTCGACGGAGCGAACGTCGAGTTGCGCGAAGCGGCGGGTCCCCAGAACTTTTTTCTCTTTGGGCAGACGGTCGACGAGGTTCGAGAGCATTGGCGAGCGGGCTACTCACCCGGTAGCTTCATCGCTCGGAGCGCCGAGCTTTCCCGGGCGATCGACTTGCTCGAATCGGGCTTCTTCTGCCTCGGCGATCGAGAGCGCTATGCCTCGGTCGTCCGTTCGCTGCGACACGACGACCGATACATGACCTGCGCGGACTTCGATTCGTTCGTTGCGGCCATGCGCGGCGCGGCGACTCTTTATGGATCGCCGCGAGTGTGGACGCAGCGCGCTCTCTACAACATCGTCGGGGCCAGCGCGTTCTCGAGCGACGCGACGATTCGAGCGTACGCACGCGACATTTGGAACATCGTCCCGATCAAGGCCGAGCTCACCGCCCCCTGAGCCCCTGACGGACACGAAAGCGAGTCGCCTATCCCTCGCGCGTTCACGCCTTCGCTTGAAAAGGCGCACCTCACGTGCGACACACGAGCGCGTGTACGCTGCGGTCCTCCCTCGCCTCGACCCTCTTGCGGGCGTCGACGCGAACGTCGCCGGGTTCGTGGCCGAGCTGAAGCGGAACGGCTTCACGGGTGATATCCGAACCGACTACGCGACCCGCCTTTCGGCGGCGACCGACAACAGCATCTACCAGGTGCTGCCCGCGGCAGTCATCTTTCCTCACCACACGGCGGACGTTGCCCTCGCCCTACGCCTGATCGACGAGCCCCGTTTCCATGCGGTCTCGGTGACGGCGCGCGGCGGGGGAACCGGCACGAACGGTCAATCGCTGACGACCGGCGTCGTCATGGACCTTTCGCGACACATGGCGAAGATTCTGGCGCTCGACCTCGAAGGCGGATTCGTGACCGTTCAGCCCGGCGTGGTGCTGGACGATCTGAACGCCTTCCTCGGGCCACATGGCGTTCATTTCGCGGCAAGTCTGGCGCCGTCCAATCGGGCCACGCTCGGCGGCATGATCGCGACGGACGCGAGCGGCGAAGGCTCCCGCGTCCACGGCAAGACGAGTCGTCACGTGGTTGACCTCGAGGTCGTCCTGCGCGGTGGCGTCGTTCATCGCGCTGCTCGCGTCTCCGGCGCTGAGCTGGACGTCCTGTGCACCGAACGGGGCATCATCGGCGAAGCACACGCGCTCGCGCGCGAGATCGCAACCCAGCGCCATCAAGAGATCGCGAGCACCTTCCCGAAGCTGCTCCGCTACATGACCGGATACAACCTTGCCCACATGGCTGCCGGCGATGGATCGAGCGTCGATCTCGCTCAGCTCATGACCGGCAGCGAGGGATCACTCGGTGTCGTGACCGAGGCTCGGCTTCGCCTGACCCCCATGGTGCGGCATCACGCGCTGCTCGTGCTGCGGTATCCGAGCTTCGATGGCGCGCTCGCGAGTGCCCATTGGCTGGTCGCGACCGATCCGACGGCGGTGGAAGCCCTCGACGAGACCGTTCTGGCGCTTGCCAAGGGCGACATCATTTACCATCGGGTGCGCGACTTCCTGGTCGACGGAAGCACCGATGCGACTCGCGCGATCAATCTGATTGAGTACGGCGGTGATGATGAAGCGGACGTGAAGGCCAAAGTCGATGGGCTTCTCGCCGAAATCGCACGTCGACAAGGCACGCTCGGGGGGCCCCATGGGTATGGACTCACTTGGCGAGCGGACGAGCGTGAAAGCCTCTGGAACTTGCGGAAGAAGGGGGTGGGGTTGCTCGGCAACGCGCCTGGACCCCGCAAACCCGTTCCCTTCGTCGAAGACACCGTCGTTCCCCCCCAAAACCTGCCGGCGTACGTCCGCGAGTTCCGTGCGTTGCTCGATGCCGAGGGCCTGCGTTACGGCATGTTCGGTCATATCGACGTCGGCTGTCTGCACGTCCGTCCCGCTCTCGACCTGAAGGACCCGGCCGACGAAGCGCGCGTGCGCCGCATCACCGACGCGGTCACCGCGCTCGTGACCCGCTACGGTGGACTGCTTTGGGGCGAGCACGGAAAGGGTTTTCGCTCGGAGCTCGTGCCGCACCATTTCGGCCCCGTGCTTTATCCGGAGTTGCAGCGCATCAAGGCTCTCTTCGATCCGAGAAATCAACTCAACCCCGGCAAGGTCGCGACCCCCCCCGGGGCACATCATCACCTCGCGCGCATCGATGGCCCGACGCGCGGTGCGCTCGACCGACAGATCGCCCCCGCCGACCGCGAGGCCCTCGGCACGATCATCCACTGCAATGGCAACGGTCAGTGCTTCGACACGAGCGTCGACAGCATCATGTGTCCATCGTCGAAGATCACCCGCGATCGGATTCACTCGCCCAAGGGCCGCGCCACGCTGATGCGAGAATGGCTGCGCCTGCTCGCAGGTAGGGGCGTCGTGGCCACGCGCGCACTGCTCGCGCTCGGCAGCCTTCCATGGATCGTGCGACTGTGGCAGCGCTTCGCGTACTCGGAGAGGTCTCAGGATTTCTCTCATCAAGTGTACGACGCGATGGCCGGCTGCCTGGCTTGCAAGGCGTGTGCGACTCAGTGTCCCGTGCGGGTCGACGTGCCCGACTTTCGCGCGCAGTTCTTGGAGCTTTACCACCGTCGCTACGCCAGGCCGCTCGTCGACCACTTCACGGCGCTGCTCGAGCGGATGCTGCCCTTCATGTCGCTCGCCCCGCGCCTGACGAACGCGATGGTGGGTAGCGCGTTCGGTCGATGGCTGATGAGGTCGGTCATCGGAATCGCGGACGCTCCGCTGCTCGATCCCGTCACGGCAAAAGAGCGTCTGGCGAAGCACGGTATCCCCATATGCGGACTCGCGGCTCTGCAGCGAGTGCCCAAGGCCAGGCGCGTCGTGGTCGTCCTGCAGGACGCCTTCACGACTTTTTACGAGCCCGGGGTGCTCGAGTCTTCGTGCTTGCTGTTGCGAGCCTGGGGGTTCGAGCCACACGTCCTACCTTACTTCGAAAACGGCAAGGCCCTTCACATCAAGGGATTTTTGCGATCCTTCGATCGACTCGTCGCCCGCAACGCAGAGCGGTTGCGGAGCGTCGCGTCACTGGGCTTTCCGCTCGTCGGGCTGGAGCCGGCGGTCGTGCTCACTTACCGTGACGAATACCGAAAGCGGCTCGATGGCGACGCGGGCTTCGACGTCTTGCTGTTGCAAGAGTTCTTGTTGGACCGAGCTCCCACGCGAAGCATCACTGCGGATGTACCCGCCGCAGGCTTCCGGTTGTTGTCTCACTGCACCGAGCAGGCGCTCGTGACACAAGCCCCTGCGCAGTGGGCGAAGATCTTCGGGGCGCTCGGCGTACCACTTGAGATCGTGAAGGCGGGTTGTTGCGGCATGTGCGGCGTATACGGCCACGAGGTCGCTCACAAAGAAGACTCGCTCGGCATTTTCGAGATGTCGTGGAAACCGAAGATCGACGTCGAACGCGATCCGTCCCGTTTGCTCGCGACCGGACACTCGTGCCGCACTCAGGTGGAGCGAGCGCTCGGTTTCACGCCGCGTCATCCTGCCGAGGCGCTGGTGTCGTGCTTGAGTACTGGATTGCATCGAGCGCAGTAGCCGCGGCCTGAATGGTCGCGGCGATCCGAACCGCGTCGTGAACGTGGTCTTCGCTGAGACCGCCATGGATCACTGCCTTCTCGTGGCTTTGCACGCATACCTCGCAACCGTTGATGGCGCTGACCGCCAAGCACATGAGCTCGAACGTCGCTTTGCTCGTCTTGGGTTGTCCGATGCGGTTCATGCGCAAACGCGCTGGCTTTGCGCTGTAGGTATCCTTCCCGATCTGATGGCGAAAGCGATAGTAAACGTTGTTCATTGCCATGAGGGACGCGGCTGCTCTGCCGTCGTCGATCGCAGCGTCACCCACGGCAGCAGCGGCGTCTTGGAGGACGGCAGCGAGCAAGGCATCGTTGCGCGCCGTGACGGCTGCCGCAACGGCCACGCCCCATCGTTGGTTGTCGTCGAGCGTGCCGCCCTGGAGGACGGACGAGAGGTTGAGCTGGATATCCCTTGCGAACGGCAACATCCCATCCCGCAGGCGGTCAATGGCCTCCATCATGCGGCCTCGAGCGTCGGTTGGCCTTTTTGCCAATTGCATGGGCAAAGCTCGTCGGTCTGCAGTGCGTCGAGAACGCGCAGGACCTCGGGAACGCTCCGGCCAACGCTCAGGTCGTTGACGCTCGCCCAGCGGATGATCCCTTGTGGGTCGACGATGAACGTCGCGCGCAGCGGCACACCGTCGGTCTTGTGGAGGACGCCCATGGCAGCAGACAACTCGCGCTTGGTGTCTGCCAACATGGGGAACGTCAAATTCTTCAGATCCGGGTGCGAGTTGCGCCACGCGAGGTGGACGTAGTGGGTATCGGTACTGACGCCGAGTACTTGCGCGTCGCGGTCTGCGAATTCCTTTTCCTTTCGACCAAACTCGGCAATCTCGGTGGGACACACGAACGTGAAGTCCATGGGCCAGAAAAAGATCACCCGCCATTTGCCCGGGTGACTCGCGTCGGTCACCTCTTGGAACTCGTTGCCGGGCTCGATGTTTACGACGGCCTTGACCTTGAACTCAGGAAGCTTGTCTCCAACAGTCAGCATGACAGATTCTCCTCGGCGCCGGTTTATTTGCGCCTGATGGGAACGTAGATCGCGCCGTTGGACCGGACCAAGACGATGTTTCGATTAGCCTGATAAGGCACGCATATCATCGGCCCGTTCAGCGACGCTGCCGCAGGGCCCCTTCGTTGCGCTGTTCGCGAG
>JALYHX010000580.1 GCA_030776305.1 Myxococcota bacterium | reverse complement strand
GGAGATCGACGCGCGGTTGCCCTTTCCCGAGCGTTTCGACGTGCCGATAGAGACCGCGGGCGCCGTCGCGAGAACGCACGGCGAGAAGGGTCGTGTCATCGCCGCGGGAACGACGGTCGTGCGCGCGCTCGAGGGTTGTGCGGCCATTCACGGTGGCGATATCGTGGCCGGCGAGGGAACGACCGACTTGCACATCACCGGGGCCTATCGTCCCCGCGTCGTCGATGGAGTGCTCACCGGCCTGCACGAGGTGGGCTCGTCGCATCTTCAGGTGCTCGAAGCGTTCGCACCTTCCCAGCTGCTTGCCAGCGCTCTCGCACATGCGGACGCTCGAGGTTATGTCGGCCACGAGTTCGGCGACGCATGCTTGGTGCTGGCAAATGGTACGGTGGCCGATGATGGTCTGCACCGAACGGCGGAGTGTTCACCCCTGGACCCGCTGCGGTCCTAGCGCGCGCCGTGGGGGTGCGTTCCGCCGCCACTTTCACCGGGCGCAGGCATCGTGGCACTCGGCACCCGCGTTGCACTTGGTTTGAAGCATGCGCGCGACGGAGCACCGCGGGCCGTTCGCGGCCGTTGTCGTGTGCGCATGCTGGGCAGCGTCTTGCTCGCAGTCGACGCCCCCTCCTCCGCCCACCGGGGATGCGCAAGCGTGCGCCATCGTTCCCGGCTTCGGCTGCGGGAACGCAGTCGATGCGACACTGCTTCCAATTCTGTCCAAAGAAGGTGTCACACCGGTGCTCGCGAGCGACGGCGAGCTTTGTCGCCGCTACGCCATCGACCTCACCGGTGTAATTCCGAGTTTTGCAGACTATCAAAAGTATTGCCGAGGCCAGTCGCCGGGCGCCATGGTCGACCATTTCATGAGCCTCGATGGCTACGTGAGGGTCAATCAGCGGTATTGGGCCGACGCATTTCTCTATGACAACCACGACACTTGGTATCAGTACGTCGCAGACCTCGACGCTCAGGTGGCCTCGCTTTACCGAGGGGAGATCAAGTATCCGGACTTCGTCGCCATTGCCGTCGCGCACCCCGCGTTCGTCTCCAAATTCGGCGGCGAGAATGCAGTGGGTTACGCGTACGAGAACTTTCTCGGGCGCCAGGCGCTCCCCGAGGAGCGACAGGACTTGCTCGGACTTTACCGTACTTGGCGCCGCCGCCCCGCGAGTGATCCCGCGCTCGCTTACACCCGCTATGCCACGTGCAACGACGCCTCCGACTGCGACGTGACGCTCGCCTGCACGAGCGGCTATTGCATCGCGCGCTCGAACTACATTGAGCTCTACGTCGACCCTACGAACTGTGCCGGGCCGCTGGGCGGCATCGCATGCAGTTCGCCGATGAACGGCGCGAGCGCGATTCTGCAGGGTGTAGCTCCGACATCCCTCGCAGATCTCACGCCGGCCCAGTGGGAGACACTGCGCACGCCGGGGCGCGTCATCGCCAACTTACCTGGATTCTGGGAGACCGCGGCCGACACGGTGCTCAAGAAGTACACGGGGTGGTGGAGGGCTGGGACGACGCCCGCCAACGAAGTGCCCGCGGTGCGCGCCTCGTTGACTGCATTCTTTCGGCGAACGGCCGGCGATGTCCGCGCGCTCGAGCGACAGGTGCTGACGAGCGCGTTCTACACGATGGCCTCGACGCCGCAAGACCCGAACGACTCTCGTCCTTGGCACCGTGGCCCGACGAAACCAATGGGCGCCGAGGTTTGGCTCGACTCCGTGGGGGCAGTCGTTGGCGCCAACCTCGGGTCGTGCGATTGGCGCTACCCGAACACGTCGCCACAATCGCTGCCGCCGGCCCTCGTACCGCCGCAAGGCCAAATCGATGGCTTCAGCTACGCAGACGCTGCACGTGTGCTTGGGGGGTGTCCCGACCATGTTTCGCAGCTCCGCACGACCAACACCGGGGTACTCATGGCGATCCAGCAACGGCAGGTGCTCTCGCAGGTGTGCGCGAGCAGAGCGGCCTCCGCGATTGTCGGAGCGACCGACGCACCCGCGCTCGTTCGTCAATTCTGGCGACCCGCCTTCCTCGAGGAGCCGACCGACGGTGAAGTGGCGGCGATCGCCGCAACGTTGCCCAACGGCGGCTCTGCGACTGCCGTTGCCCTCTGCCAGCTTCTGCCCCGAACGAATCCCTTTCTCTTCTATTGAACCAGGCCATAGCCCAATGTCCAAACGAGTTTCGCGTCGCGGCTTTCTAGGAATCGCTGGCGCAAGCCTCGCTTCGGCAAGCGCAGCCCACCTGTGGATTCCGAGGCGGGCATTCGCAGCCGGGTCGCCTGGCGCAATCAAGCGCCTGCTCATCTTGCACGCGGGAGGCGGCGCTCGGACGACTTGCTTGTTCAATGGCAACGTCTCTCCGCAGTGGAACCCCTTTGGCGCGGTCAGCGCTGCGGACGTGGACGCAACTGGCGCTGCGCTCCTCGCGCCCGGCGTTCAATGGGGTGTCGGCAAAGCGCTGCTGGGTCTCGGCCTGGGCGAGAGCACTTCGACGCTCGAACCGCGAACGCTCTCGAACTGGGACGGAAAGACACTCCCGTACATCTCGCAAATCGCGGAAAAGGTGACCGTGCTTGGTTCCGTCGATCACGACCCCACCCAAACGCAGGGTGATTTCGACCACGATTCGGCAACGCGCCGCATGTGCACCGGGGCCCCGGCCGGGCGTATCGGCCTTCTGACGGTGCTATCGAAGGAGCTCGATTCGCGAGAGGTCGACGGACAGTACGCGTTGCCCCCCGTGGTCGTTGGCGGCTCCGGGCCCATGGGGGCGAGTGTGTACGCCGCCGTCGATCGCACGAACGCGCGCCACCAGCCCGTCTTACTCAATGGCCCCGGCGATTTCCGCGATCCCCACCCGGCGGTCGGCGCAAAGAGTCCCGACTGGACGACCTCGCTCGAGTTGCGACTCGACGACTCCTACGTGAAGGCCCGTCCGAATGCCGTGGGCGGGCGTGCCGCCGAATACGTCATCGCGAAGCAGCTCGGTCTCGAGTACGGAGGCTTGCTGGCGGCCGACTCGCTGCGCGTCTCGTACGCCGAGGCCAGCCTCGGGACGCTCACGGACGGAAAGCCGTTGTCGAATGCCATGCTTGCGGAGCTCTTCGGGCTGCCAATTTTCGGGCAGGAACCGAGGACCGATGTCTTCGACGCCCATTGGGGCGGCCCGACGGCGCTCGCCGTGCGTCTGCTGCAGACTGGCGCGCCAGTCGTCGCGGTGGGAGTCGGCGGATGGGACCTACACGCCGGCGAAGAGACCGCCCTTCCCAGGCTCGCGG
>JALYHX010000579.1 GCA_030776305.1 Myxococcota bacterium | reverse complement strand
CCTCCGCCCTGCGCGTTTCGTGTGACCAACAAGACGCCCCCGGTGTCGTCGGCGTAAATATCCTGAAAGTCCCACGCGGGAAGACGGAACACCGAGCCTGCGACGAGCTGATCGTTCGAGTCGAGCTCTGCGATGTGCACCATGCTGTCGATCCCCAAGAAGGCGACGCGCGAACCGCCCCGCGGGATGGGTGAGATGGCCAACAGCGCCAACCCAATCTGCTGGCCGCCGTTCGCATCGACCTCCTGGTAGAGATACTGGCTACCGAGGTCGATTTCGGTCACACGAACAGTCGATGCCGAGATCGCGCACGCTCCGCCGTCGTCAGTACTGCTAGCGCCCGAACCACTGCCCCCGCTCCCCGAACTGCCCCCACTCCCTGAGCCTCCGCTGCCGGTGTTGGCTCCGCCGCTGCTGCCGGTGCTCGATCCGCCGCCGCTCGACGCGCTGCCGCTCGATCCGGCTCCGCTCGACCCACCTCCGCTCGACCCGCTGCCGCTCGAACTGACATCCGATGTGCCGCCGTCGGCAACCCCTGCGGAAGACGGGCCCGTGGTGCCACAGCCGAAGCCTAGAACACAGGAGAAGACGGCAATGCGGCTCGAGGGTGCCGCTCCGACAGCACCGGCTTTGCTTTCATTCCTCATTGTTACTCCTGAGTCGGCGTTCGACTGCGTGCGTCCCGTCCCGAATGCCAGGTCGCGCGCGTCAAAGTGACGAACCCCTCCCGGCCTGGCTCAGGAATCGTGCAGATCGCGCATTAAGCGCGTCCGCAGTGAAAACATCCGGGGTTGGCGTGATGCTACCGAAGACTGCTCACCCCTTTGATCCAGCGCGAGATGTGGAACCTCTGCTCGAGGAACCAAAGCATCCCCTCAATATCGTGAAGCGTGGTGGGGGCATGGGAAACGAGCGAGTCGATCGCCCGAATTGCGGCGTAGTCAGGCTCGCGAATCGCTTGTCCGGTTGCTGCGTTCATCACCTTGATGAATTCGCGTGCAACGACGGAGTAGCCGCATGTCGTCGGGTGGACACCGTCGAGCGAAATGAGACCGCCTTCGATCAAGCCGCCGTCGGCCGCGAATCGCGGGTAAAGAATATTCAGATCGCGCAGCGCCTCCGGAAGTACATAGGTGGGACTTCCGTGGTTCCGGCGCACCGCGAGCTCGTCGAGCACGCGGCACGTATCCACGACGTGCCAGTTCCTTTGCCTCGCCGTGGCCAGAATGCATTCGTTGTATGCGTCGATGTATTCGTCGATGTGCCGCGCATCGGTCTTCGTCAGATGTGGATCGCGCTCGGGATCGAACCCTCGCGTCCTGTCGAAGAACCGTGCGTAGTAGTCGAAATAGGTTTCGTCCTCGGGCAGCGGGCCGCCGTCCTTCATGATCCCGAGGGTAATCGGTGGGATCGTGACGTGCGGGACCGTCCCAACGAAGACGTTGACCGCACCGATGTCCGCGATCCCGCGGGCGAGCGGGTCGTACTCCTTGGCAAAGGCGGCAGGTCGCCACAGTGTGAAATCCGAGAAAGGCCCGGGCGGATCGTCGGTGGTCTCGCGACTCGCGTCCAGGTCGACCACCGTACCCAGACAGTTATTTGCGCCGAACCACACGATGAGGTTTTCGATCCCCCCTTCCGCAGCGGCGATTGCCTTCGCCGCTTCGATTTGAGTGTATGCATTGCGCACAGGATCGAGCGATGGATTGAGCACTCGCCAAGTGGTGCGCATGCGCGGCTGGGAGGGCGGATGAAACCAGGCGTCTTTCACGTTCTGCGAAGCGACCTCGAACGCTTTCTGGGCGCAAATGGAGTACGCGTCTCCCACCTCGAAACCCCAGACTGCGAGGTTGTGATAGAGCTCGGTCGCGCCGGGTTTGCTCCCTGGACCGGTTTGCCAGTAGTCCTCGACGTCGTCGAGCAACTCCACGATGTCGAGGGCCGCTGCCGGCCATCCGAACACTCCAATGCGGTCGCCGTGACGCTGCTCGACGCGCCGGGCGATCCATTCGAGATTGCAAGGCAATCCGCCGGAGCCGGTGAAATCGGGTGTGCGAAAGGCTTGAACGTCGAGCCCCATGCAACGTGCGATCATCGCGGGGAATGAGAGATCGACGTGGGTGATCGCCAGGTTTTGAAACCCTTGTGTGAGGCTATCGCCGATGGCCACGAGCTTTGCCATTGCGCGAGCTTACCCATGACGAGCGCCAGTGCGTGACGAAAAGATCGAGGCCACGCGGCGACGTTTGGCGCGTTGACTCTGCCGTCGGGAGCCGACCCCGCATGGGATCGGGGGTCGGGCGGGGAGAGGCGGCGGCAACGCTTGAATACGAGCTCGTGTAGTGGCTCAATCGTTATTTTGCCATCACCGCCCCAACGAGGATGCCAATGGACAATGAGACGGCAACGGCGATGGTCACGACTCGAGGATGGATACCGTCGAATTCCGAGCGCGGAACGACACCCGTGAACATGTCCATCTCGATGTGAACGACGGTCTCCGCATCGGCGTCCACGAGGATCACGCCATGAACGTCGAACGCGGCGCGGTACTCGAGAAGCTGCCTTCGTGTCGCCCCGTGCGACAGACGCGGGGCCATGCGCCCCGTCTTCACTTCGGCGATGTAGCGCCGGCCGTTGCACGCCACCAGATAGTCGGCGCGCAACCCGAACGTGACGGGGGTGCCGTCCGCCCGGAGCGTCCATGATCCGGGCACCTGGCGGCCGACCACCTCATATCCCGCGCGCTCGAGAAGCCCGCACGCCGCCCGCTCCCCTTCCCTCGCGCGAAAGCCACGCGCGTACGCGGCTGCATGACGATCGCTCTCGCGCTCTGCCGCGGCCACGTTTGCGCGGGCAATCGCATGCTGCGCGCCCGCAATTTCACGTATGCGCCCCAACCGCCAGGACTGAACCAGGAGGACGACGACGGTCGCTCCGAGCAGCAGAAGGAGAAGGGGCAGCCACGTGTCGTGCACGCCTACCAGATATACGGAATCAGCCGGTATCGCGACTTTTTGCTGTATTCCACGTACCCCTTCAACCGACTCGACAAGAATCGCTCTTCGTCAATCAGCCGCCACACGACGACCGCGACGAATGGCACGAACGTCAGTAGGCCCACCAGCGATCCGAGCGCGAGCGGCACCCCTGGCATCATGACGAGGGCACCCAAGTACATCGGGTGACGCACGAGCGCGTACGGCCCGGTGTCGATCACGTGTTGCTCGGCGGCCACTTCGATCACCGACGACGCGAACGTGTTCTCTTTGAACACGAAGAAGATCGTCAGGAACCCCAGGACGACGAGAATGTCGCCGAGCGCGACGATAGGTAGCGGCGCTCGGGACCAACCGAAGCGACGGTCGAGCGCCGGAACGACGACCGTCGATAGGAAGGCGACGCTCGCGAACCCCTGAATGATCTTCTGGCTCAGCTCCTTCTCCGCCACCGGGCCGACTTGCGTCCTTCGCGCGAGAAGCTCGGGGTCCTTCTTCATGAGGTACAGCGTGATCGCGAGCGACGAACCCGCGAAGAACGTCAAGAAGATCCATGCTTCGGGGTACCTCATGGTTCCGGCGGGAACGAAGAGCAGCAGCCCGATCATGACAACGAGCTGAACGAGTCCGACCATTGCCTTGAGCGTTGCACGGGCTCGCACAACGAGAAGCCTACGATGCTCCGTGAGCACGCGCTTGGTGGTAAACGCAGATCTGGCATCCGCCAGGGGAGGCACGGCACATTGACGTCGCGCGAAGGAGCATCCCATCGAAGACGCGCGCGATGCATGGATATCCGCGGAGACGGGAAGACGGTACCGCGGCCCAAACGCGTGCTCGTGCGCCTCTTTGTCCCACGCGACCTGGGGCGGGTCGCTGCACGCGCGCGAAGCGACGCACGAGTCACGCGTTCGCCTGCATCCGTCGGTGGGATGCGCACGCGAGTCGAACGGACTCGCGCGAGAATCACCGCGATGCCCGGACGAGTCCCGTGAATGCGCGTGACGATTCGCGTGACTCGCCGCCGGAAACCGTCGATGCGAGCCCCAGCGAGGCAGACTCGGGCACGCGTTCGCCGCACGCGCGCCTCCATGAAGCCGACTGGCGCATCCGTTTGCTGGATGCGTGTAACAGGCACCTCGATACGCATACCGGTCGACTGGATACGCGCGCGGGTGAGCGGGATGGGGGCAGCCGTCAGCGGGATGCGCACACGAATCAGCTGGATAGGGTCATGAATCAGCAGGACGGGCACACGCGTCAGCGGGATGCGAGCACCCGTCCGCTGGACGGACATACGCGTCAGCGGGATGCGAGCACCCGTCCGCTGGATGGGCACACGCGTCAGCGGGATGGGTGCGCGCGTCCGCTGTACGGGCACGCGCGTCAGCTGGACAGACACACGAATCAAGCGGATGGCCGCACGTTTCCGCTTGAAAGCCGCCCGCATCAACGAGCCACGTGCGCCCGTCCACGAGACTTGCATCCGCAAACGACTGACTCGAGCCCCCGTCCGCGAAACTCCTATGCGCGAACGCCTGACTCGAGCCTCCATCCACGAGACTCGCATCCGCGAACAACTGACTCGAGCCCGCATCCCACGAACTCACGCGCGCGAACGCGAGTACACGCACGCCCGTCCGCTCAAAGCCGGGCACGTCGCGCCGACTGGGACACGTACGATTCGTTGGACGTCCACAAGGAGAGCAAGGCGGCGGTCAAGGTGACCGTCACATCGACGCTTGTTCTGTGACAACGACCTCGCGCGTTCATAAATGCCCCTTCGTCTTGCGCGCGGCATCGCGTTCCGTATCGCGCTCTTTCTCGCGCGATCGGTCCTTACCCTTGCGCTCTCGCCTTTGGGCGCGGGCCGCGGCTTGCTCGTCCCCCTTGATGGAGCTCAGCGGCCAGAGCGTATGCTCTACCCGCGCGAGGCCTGCCGCGACCACCGCGGACACCACCTCTTCGCAGCTCTTGTAGCACTGCGCCGATTCATCGAGCGGCACACGCCCGTCGAGGTTCACGAGGATGTCGTCGCGCTTGTACTGCTCGTCGACCTTGCGCTGGTCGAGCTGACGCATCGCCTCGCCACGCGACATGCGCCGCCCCGCGCCGTGATTCACCGAGTAGCCGCTCTTCACAGCCCCCACTTCAGGCATGAGTACGTAGCTATAGTCGCGGTTCGATCCCGGAATGAGCACCGGGTGTCCCGTATCCTGCCATGGCGTGCCGACGAGCGCGGGGTGGCCCCCGGGGAATGCGCGGGTTGCACCCTTGCGGTGCACCCAGACCTCGCCATATGCGGGGTGTTCCTCGGCTTGGACCAGGTTGTGGCTGATCTCGTAGACGAGCTCGAGGTCCTCTCGGAAGACCTTGCGAAACGCATCGGCGATCTGCTCGAAAATAACGAGACGGTTCAGGATGGCGTAGTTGCCGCCGGCAGCGACCGCGTTGAGGTAGTCGCGGAAGTATCGCGAGTCGGGGGTGAAGTAGCCGAGATCGACGTCGGTCATCTCGACCTCTCCGCGCTCCGCTCGCTCGTCTTTCGCCATCTGGAAGTAGTTCGTGGCGAGTCCGTGGCCGAAGCCGCGGCTGCCGGTATGGACCTGCACGAAGAGTGTCCCCGTGTCCTCGCACTTCTGGAGCTCGATGAAGTGGTTGCCGCCGCCGAGCGAGCCCAGCTGATCGAGCCCGCGCTCGGGCGAGCCCTTGCCGCCCCACGGGATGTCCCAGTCGTCGGCGACGGGGATGCGGTGGCGCTCGGCGCGGCTGCGGTCGAATTGGGCGCCGTACTTCTCGACATAGTGCTCGGCGCCCCCGCGAACGAGCTCTTGGAACTCCCTCTCGGAGAGCTTGCCGAGCTTGATGCTCTTGCCACCGGCCCCAAGGCTCACCCGCTTGATGACTTCGCGGTTGAACTCGAGCTTGCGGTCGGGCGTGGCACGTTCGGCCGGCACAAGGCTCCGCGCGCTCATCATCCCGCAGCCGATATCGAAACCCACCGGGCCCATCGCCACTGCGCCGCAAGTCCCTTGGGCGCGGTCGGTGAGGATGACGCATCCAACCGGGACTCCGTACCCGTAGTGCACGTCCGGCGTGATCGCGACGAGACGAACGCCGGGAAAACTCGCGGCATTGACGATCTGGCGGTACAGCGTCGGTTCGGCCTCGCTCAACAGTCCATGCGTCACGAAGAGGCGCACGTCGACGTCGCCGGTGTCACCGGTCTCGAGGCGGAAGTAGCCCTCTTCGGACCAGACGGCTCGACTCTTCCAGTCGCTTTCGTGCACGAGGCGTCGCGCCGTCGCCATCACGCGACGAGCTTACCAGCGCACCTGCACGCCCGCCGCCAGCTCGCTTTGGCAAGAGGATCGACGGGGGACTCCGCACCGCGACCTCGAGCAAATGCCTCTTCTTAGTGCAGGGTGATCATCGCGGTACCGCCCGCCTGGGTTACGCTCACCGTAAACAGCTTGGTTGTGGCGTCGTATGTCACCGGCCCGACCGTGCCGACGGATGCCACGGCCATCGGTTGTGCGGCGGCGTAGCCCTTCAGGCTCACCGGCCCTTCGCCACTCGCGAAGGCGAGCGACATCGAGACGGTGCCGTTGTCGGCCAGCTGAGTGACACGCTTCTTTCCGAGCGAGACGTATTTGCCAGCATCCCCGACCATCGCGATCCCCGAGGGTCCGACGGGCACGACGATGTCGTACGCTCGTCCGCTCGCAACCGGCTCGGTATAAGCGGCAGTGGAGTCGACCACACTCCCGGTTCCCTGGAAGTATTTGTAGACGAACACCTTCCCGCTGTAGCCGAGCGAAGCACCGGTGAACGACGCGCTCCCGCTGCCGAACGAAAAGACGTACGAGGCCCGTAGCCCGCGGAAGTCGGTGTACGTCGCCGCCACCTTGGGCGCGCTGCCGCCTTGGGCGTCGTTCACGAACGTCTGATCGACGGGGACAATCGGCACGTCGGGCTTCACGATGACGCCATCTGGCATGACGGACTTGAAGATGTTCGCTGCGCTCGCGCCGCCGATCGCATCCCCGACGCCGACCATACCCGCCGATAGCGTCGCGAGGATGAGATTGTCCTCTTCACTGCTCCTGAATACGTCCGTCCACGGCCATTCGCCGACCGCGCTCGCGAGCCGCGATGTATAAAGAAACGGCTGCCACCGCGCGGTCACGAAGTGGTCCTCGTTCGCACGCGTCGTCATCACGCTGTTGTATTTCGAGCTCTGGAGGTAGTGGCGCGGTAGGCCCATGCAATACTGAATGGACAGCCCCTTCTGCTCCATGGCGCTTGCCATGTTGTCAAGAAAGGCGTCTTGGTCGGTGAGGTTGTTCGTCGCCGGCAAAGCGTTGATGTTCATCCAGTCCTGCTCGTACGTCGCGACACCGGAGGCCGCGAGATAAGTCGCAATCGCCGTCCAGTACGCGGGATCAATCGATACATTGTTCGACATCTTGTACTGCGTACGATACGGGCTGTTGGCGTCGATCCAACGCGAGTGGGTGATGAGCGGAACGGCGAGCGATGTCTGGAATGCGGGCAAGTCGTTCGGGAAGAGCGTCTTGTCAGCGGCATACAGGAATTGGCCGCCTGCCTTGTCGGTCCAGATGTTCCCCGCCCCTTTCCCGTACCACCAGCTGTCGAGCTGGATGTACGCGAGCGGGATGTTGAGCGTCTTGTAGTAATCGCGAACGGCCACCATCGTCCCCGGATAGCCCTTGGCCATGTCGTAATTGTAATAATACGTTGCGCCGTTGTCGGTCCAATAGCCGAAGCGCTCGAGAGTCTTCGTCGCGTCGCTGGCGGGGCGCTTCTTGCCGGACCACCCCGTCAGGGCGTTGCCCCAGGCGTCGTAAGCCGCGTTGATGCTCGGTTGGGCGACGAGGACGGTCTTGTACGAGAACCCGGCGGGAATCGTCGTGATGCCGGGGTCGACTCCGCTGGATATCCCCGCCGTCGTCGACTGCGATGTCGCGGCGTTCATGAAGTGGTTTGCGGGAGACACGATGAACGCATTCGCGTTCGCATCGAAATAGACCCAAGGACTATGGGCATTGAATGCACTGAAACTGAATGGGGCAAACTGCACTTCGCCATAAGTGAGGTGAAGCGGCAGCTTCGGATAGGTGCTGAGCGCCGGGAAATCGGCGCCATTGCTGCCAGCAGCCACGTAATTCACGGTAAAGAGAACGACCGGTGTCGTGTCGTACGTGCGGATTGCGCCGGTTTTTGCCGAGGTGTCGCTGTAGTTGAACGTGACTTCGTGATAGGCGCCGACTCCATCGGAGCCCGTCGCATTCATCACCTGAGTGGGGGCGACCCCGAGGCTGCCCCCAAACGTCCACGCGGGCTTCTGGAATACGATCGTGTACTTGCCCGTCGCGTCGATCGACGCGGTCGTCCCCACCATGACGCCTGCATCGGCGCCCCCGCTCCCGCCACCCGAGGAGCTGCCCGAGCTGCCTCCGGTCCCGCCATCGCCTGTGGAGGCGCCGCTACCAGAACCGCTGGAGGTAGCGCCGCTGGAGCTGCCCCCGCCGCTCCCGGAACTGCTGGAGATGCCGCCGCTCGAGCTACCACCACTGGAACCTCCGGTGTTGCCGCCGCTGGAGCTGCCTCCACTCGACCCACTGGACGGGCCCGCAGCGTCCCCATTCACGCTGCCGCCATTCGAAGGCCCAGCGCCGCTACATCCGAGCGCAGCGGCGAACGCGATACATACCCATCCGGAGACGCCGTGCTTTCTCATGGGTTCTCTCTCGCTAGCGGTATTGATCGGTGAAAGGGTGACGCGCCATGACGAAGGTCATGCCGCCGCCCGCGGTAGCCAAGGCGTTTGGGGGGTTAAGGGGGCCATGACGCGAGACCTTGCCGGAAACAGGCGACGGCGGGCCCGATCGGTGAACCGCGCAGTTCGCAGGGAACGCCGATCTGGCACATCGGTCTCTTAGGCTAGCGCTTGGCGACCGTTTTCGCTGGCGGGTAATTCGTCTGCGCCCGATGGCCAATACGTCGCTGTAATTTTCTCAGGACACTGGCAACGAAGGACCCGTCCGCGATGGCCGCGCGGCCAGCCAGATGAATCCGCAGTCGGTCGCTCGGGTGAAGCAGGCACTGCGACGCGCTTCAGAGGGGCCCAATCTTGAAGCCGACCGCGATCTGAAATGGCATCGACGCCGGGCAGGTGATGTTGAGGCCAGCGGCCGTCTGCGTCCAAACGATGGGTGCGTTACTTCCGAGTAGCGACACGGACGTGATCGGTTTGGTCAGCCCCGGCTGATTCGTCTTCAGAGACGCAATCGTAAGCTGCGTACCACCCACCGGCACTTTCATCACGTAGGCATAGAGGTACCCGTCTTGACCGACGGTGAATCGGACGTCGGAAGTCGTGAACGCCGCGTTCGCCTGCGCTGCGCCGAGTGACCCGAACGGTGCGGCGTTCGTTCCTTCGCCGAACTTGATCCAGGCTTTGCTTCCGTAAATGCCCTGGCCGTTGATCGTCATCCAGCTGCCGATCGCCTGAAGTTGCGTGACGCTTGCGGGATCCAGTGAGCCATCCGGTCGGAGGGCGATGTTGATGGCGACGGACCCATCGCGCGAGACGCATTCCAGCAAATAGCGAATGACCATACCCGGGTCGTAGTTGAACCCCGTATTGTAAAACCAGTCACCGACCGGGACCTCTCCGATCCACGGCTGGTCGGTCTTGATCGCGGCGGGGTAGTTCGTCTCGAACGTGGTGACCACCCCGTTGTTCGGCCCGTGAAATTTCACGATGCCGAACGTATCGACCACTCCCCTGCGAGCAAGGGTGCGATTGAAGTAGTGCGCGAGAACGCGTTGTATCGCGTCTGCCTTGTATCCCGATCCGCTCTTGTAACCGCTGAATGGCTGGGTCGAATTGCCGTCGGTGTAAATGAAATCGGGATCGTAATTTTCGATCACGTCCATGATGCGAAGCGCCCACCGCGTCACGTACCAGTGTGCGTAGTCCAGGTGGTTCGTGAAAATGCCTTGCGCCGGGGTATAATTGCTGCTGTCCATTGCATTGTAGATCCCCGTATATTCCCGAAGAT
>JALYHX010000578.1 GCA_030776305.1 Myxococcota bacterium | reverse complement strand
GGTCTGTGCCGGTCGAGGCGCCAATCCCCCCTGAGAGAGGTCGGTGTCCTTCGGTCGAGACCGAGCGAGGCCGCTGGCGGGGCGAGGAGCCGCACTCACGTGCGGTGACGACCCCCGACGGCGGGATCGCGAAGGTATCGGCCGAAAGACACCGACCTTCAGTAGGGGTTGTCCTCGCGCATGGCCTTCTTGCTAGCGGTGGCTGCAGGCGCGAGAGCGCGTGACGGCGTGTTGGCAGGCGACGCGCTGGGCGCCTTTCGAGGCTCACCGGTCGATGCCGATCCAAATGGAGGCAAGGGCGCCAAGACGGGCAACGCGGTTGCGGACTGCGCTGTCGTCGGCGTTGTGGTGGCGGTCGTTGTCGCAGGCGTCGTTGCGTTCGCGCTGGTGGTCGCAGTCACTGGTTGCTTCGGCGATGGCGGTGGACTTGGAGGGGGCTCCCAGAGTCGCACGACGCGATCGACATCGCCGTTGAGGAATGCATAGGCAGCAGCAGCCGCGATCGCGAGGAACACGGACGCCAACACCCAACGCCCCATTCCCCGTCGCCGAATCACGGTGGGCTCGTCCGACGCTGAAGGTCCATCGTAAGCGGCGACGCCGTCCCGCGTTACGAGATCGATGACGACACTCGGCTCGCGGTTCCCGTTCGGTTCGTGAAAGCTCGGTGTCCTTGGCGGCACCGGGTTACGCGGCGCGAGGGGCAGCGGCGTCGACGGCGCAGATCCCACGCTCACGCCCACACCGGTGTTCTCGCGACCGGGTGCCGCCAGCACGATTGGCTTCGCGGCGGCGGTCTCGATCGTGGATGTGCCGACGCCCAGCAGGGTCGCCTCGCGTGTGGTTGCCGTCATCGGCTCGATTTCCCGCTGATCGATTTCCTCGCACCCGTCGACGAGCCCATCGATTGTCGCCAGGACGGAGTCTTCGACGTCGATAAGCTTCACGCCCATTCCTGGTGGTCGCCCCTGTCCGGCATCTCGTCCACGTGTCCAAACGACGCGACCGAGCGCAGACCACGGGGTCGCTTCGCCTGTCACTTGAATCTCGAGAGCGATTCGTTTGCCCACGGCGGGCGGCTGCGGGGCCGTGACGAACAGGCCTCCTCGTCCGATATTCAGCGCGCCGGTTTCGACGGGGTCCCCACCCGCGCTTTCGAAGATGACGCGTACACCGGAGATGCGCGCGCGGGGGGCGCTGCGACGTTCCTCGGCCATGGTCGCCCCGGAGCATAGACCAAGCCGCGACCTCGAGGAGGTACTCCTTTTGCTGCGTCCCCCACGCGCGTTTCCCGCTGCGCGATGGGGGGTGGACGACGTGCGGGTGCGCACCCTCACGGTGCGAGGCGCTGCGCCGTCCAGGCGCCGGCGTGAAGCTCGTATCGCACGCGGTCATGCAGCCGATCGGTCCCCTGAGCCCAGAGCTCGACGGCCGTTGGGCGGAGCAGGAAACCGCCCCAGTGCGGAGGACGCGGCACTTCTCTCCCCTCGTACTGCGAAACGAGCTCGTCCATGCGCCGGCGAAGTTCATCTTGGCTCGCGAGTGCGCGCGTCTGGGCGGATGCCCAGGCCGACAGTTGGTGTCCCCGCGGGCGCGCGTGGAAGTACGCATCGGACTCCGCGGACGGCAGCCTCTCGACGTCGCCTTCTACCCGCGTCTGTCGTCCGAGGACCGGCCAATGGAAGACGGCTGCGGCCCGTGGGTTGTGGTCAAGCTCCACCCCTTTTCGGCTCTCATAGTTCGTGAAGAAGCGCAAACCGCGGACGTCGATTCCGCGACAAAGCACCACACGCACCGACGGGACTGCCGCGAGCGTGGATGTCGCCAAGGCCATCGCCTCTGGCTCCGACGCTCCACGCTCGCGAGCTTCTTCGATCCATGCGGCCAGGGTTTCTAGGGGAGTCATGACCGAAGTATCAAAGGCCCATCGGAAGATCGAGCGTGCGGTGCTTGCGCCAGGAGCGGTCGCCGCCCGCGATTTTCCGCTCTGCCAGCTCGTGCATCATCAAGTTGAGAGGCCAATACGCAACGTTTTGAATCCAGGAGTGGCGCCTGCCGAAGTCGTATCGGCGTCGAATGGACGACATGGAATACATCGAACGCCATGCCCGGACCCAGCCCTCTCGCAGCGTCTCGCGCGACATGTGCGCCGGGCGATAAAACGGTGCGTCGGTGTCATGGTCGCTGCTCATCCACCAGGCGTCCTTGGTCAGACGGCCCTCGGCTTTGAGGCGCTTGTAGAGCGCCGTACCCGGGTAGGGAGTCAGAAGCGCGAAGAGCGCCATGGTGACCTTGGCGTCGATGCAGAATTCGACGGTACGCTCGAAGGCATCGGGCGAATCGTCGTCGAGGCCAAAAATGAAGCTGCCCCACACGGCGATGCCGTGGTCGGCCAGGCAACGGATGATCTCCCGATACTTGTGCGGCTTGTTTTGCCGCTTGCCGGCGTGACGCACCGCCTGGTCGGCGACCGACTCGAATCCAATGAAGAGCGCGCGGCAACCAGCGCGGGCCATCACGTCGATGTTCTCGACACGGTCCAGCGCGGCGAGCGAAGCCTGCGCGACCCAATGTTTGCGCAGCGGGACCATGGCCTCGAAGAGCTCGTGGCTGTACTTGGTGTGAATCATCACGTTGTCGTCGCCGAAGAGGATCCGTCCGCCGCAGGTTTCGAGCTCGGCGACGACCTCGGCCACGGGACGGAAACGGAACTTTGTCCCGTTGTACGTCGAGACGCTGCAGAACTCGCACGGAAAGGGGCAGCCACGTGTCGTCTGAACGACGTCGAATGGCACGTAGCGGATTGACGAGATCAGATCGCGCCTCGGTTGCGGGAGTCCAACGAGCGGCTTCCACTCATCGTGCTTGTAAATCGCACGACGAACCAGCGACCGCGTATGTCCGAGCTTTCCTTTCCGCGCGTCGCGTACCACGTCTTGCCACAACCATTCGGCCTCTCCGCTGACGACGGCGTCCGCGTGCGCGAGCGCTTCGTCGGGCAACGCGGTGACGTGGATTCCACCTAGGACGACGCGGGTCCCGCGGGCGCGGTATTCGTCAGCGATCGCGTACGCTCGGGCCGCTGTCTTCGAGTTGACGCTGATTCCGACCAGATCGGGCGCGTCGCTCTCCTTGGCCAGGTCGATGGGGTCGAGACCGTCGTCGCGAAATGTGATTTCGACATCGTCGGGCGTGTGGGCAGCCAGGGTCGCGGCCCAGAGGGGCTTGATGTACGTCGAGTCCTCGTTCGACGGAGCCACGAGGTGAACATGGAACGGAGCCGGCATGTGAGCCGAGCATACCGTCTCCGGCCCGTTCGGGTCATCCGCGTGACGTTCGGCGTTCGCGCTACAGAGGTACCAGATGGTCGATCCGAAAGAGCGTTTCACCGGGCGCGTCGACGACTACGAGCGGTATCGCCCGGGCTACCCCCCGGAATTGCTCGAACTCGCCACCGGTGCTTGCGGGGTAGGTCCGGGGCGAATCGTCGCCGACATTGGCTCGGGCACCGGGATTTTGACTCGGCTCCTCCTGACTGCGGGAGCAAGCGTCATCGGTATCGAACCCAACGCTGCGATGAGGGCGGCGGCGGAGCGAACACTCTCGGGGGAGCCACGATTCGAGAGCTTGGACGGCTGCGCCGAGGCTACGGGAATGGGGGACGCGAGCGTCGATGTCATCGTCGCGGGGCAAGCGTTCCATTGGTTCGATCCGACGCGAACGCGCGCCGAATTCGCACGCATTCTCAGGCCGGGAGGTTGGGTCATTCTCGCTTGGAACCGGCGAAAGGACACGGCGTTTGGCCGCGACTACGAGCAGATGCTCGAGCGCCTGGCTCCCGACTACGCTCACGTTCGCACGCGTGACCGCACCGCGGAGGCCGGCCTTCGCGCCTTTTTCGCGCCGGGAAAGCCCACGAAAGTCGTTTTCGACAACGACCAGCGGCTGGACCAGGTCGGCCTGCGAGGGCGGCTGCTGTCGTCGTCGTTCGTACCGCGCGCCGCAGATCCGCTCTTCGCGCCCATCATGCAGCGCCTCGCCGAGATCTTCCGTACCCATGCCCAAGGGGGACGAGTCACCTTGGCCTACGACACGCTGGTCTGGTACGGCCGGCTCGACGAGTCACTCGTTGACCCGGCGAGCGCCGACGCATAGCGTGCAAGCCAATGAACGCGCAAGAACTCGACGCAATCGTCGCACGCCACGACCTCAACGAGCACCCCTTTTACCGCGCATGGCAAGCAGGTGTCCTACCGCGCTCGAAGCTCGTCGCTTACGCCTCCGAATATGCGCCCTTCATCGAAGCGATCGAGCTCGGGTGGCGGTCGCTAGGCGAGCACGATCATGCGACCTCGGAGCGCGAGCATGCCGCGCTCTGGGACGACTTTCGGGCTGCATTGGGCCCGCGCCTCGATTCATCGTGTCCTGAGGCCCGGGCACTGGTCGACGAAGCGCGTCGGTCGTTTGCCGATCCGGCGGAGTCCGTTGGAGCGCTCTACGCGTTCGAAAGCCAGCAGCCCTCGACGGCGCGAAGCAAGCTCGACGGCTTGCGTGCGCACTATGCGGTTGGGGAAGAGGCCACATCGTATTTTCGTATCCATGCAGATGAATACGGGGAGCGAGACGAGCTCCGCCGTCGCGTGGCCAAGCTGCCGCCAGACGCCTATGCGCGCGCCAGGGACGCGTGCGAGCGTGCTTGCAAGGCGATGTGGTTGGCGCTCGACGGGATCATGGCCACAAGCGAACCAGCGACGGGGATCGGATGATCTGCCCGCTAGCTCTCAGGGGTCCACTTCAAGTCCGCTCGAGTCGAACCGCCGTCCCGTAGGCGAGGACCTCGGTGGCTCCCTGAAGAAATTCGGTTGCGTCGTAACGCATCGCCACGATGGCGTGGGCGCCCATCGTTTCGGCGAGGTGGACCATCTGGACGTACGCCTCGTGCCGGGCGGCCTCGCAAACCTCGACGTACTGGCTGATGTTGCCACCGACGAGTTGTTTGAAGGCGCCGACGAACGACTGTCCGATGTTGGGAGATCGCACGACGATGCCGCGCACGACTCCGAGGTACTCCGAAATGCGATGCCCGGAGATTTCATTTGCCGTGGTGACGATGACGCGCAGATTGCGTTCAGCACCCGTGCGGTACGCCATTTCGGGCGGCGAATGAGTCATGGTGCACTCCGCCACTTGATGTTGCAGCCGATCGATGGCTTCTGTTCGGTCGAAGGGGCGTGACCCGATGCGACCGCATCGATGGCCGCGCGGAGGTCACGTCCGGTCACCGGTTTGCCGTTCGACGGCCTGCTGTCGTCGAACTGGCCTCGATAGGCGAGCGCACGCGCGCTGTCGAACAAATAGAGATCGGGAGTGCATGCCGCATGCATCGCACGCGCGACCTCCTGCGTATCGTCGAACAAGAACGGAAACCGCCAGCTCTCCTCGAGCGCAAGGCGTGCCATGGCTTCAGGGCCGTCCTGGGGGTACGTGCGTACGTCGTTGGAATTGATCGCGACGACGGCGAATCCGCGGTCCCGTGC
>JALYHX010000577.1 GCA_030776305.1 Myxococcota bacterium | reverse complement strand
GTCTTGCCCGCTGATTCGGCGCTGTTCGAGATGAACGGCGGCCGGAGTGGCACCGCACGGTGCGTCGTCGGGCAATTTGCGAATGGACAACGGGCAATGAGGCGATGCTGTCATCCTCGCCGGTCCTGCGGGACTGCGTCGACGGCGTGCTCCTTTCTTGAGAAAGGAGGGGTGCGACAAGTCGTTGCCCGACTCATTGCAGCCCCCTCGATCCCGCATGGCCTCGATCGTGCAGTGAGAGGGCTATCGGCCCGCTGCACGCTTTCGTGTGCACCGATATTGGGCTGCAATCGAAAGGTGAAGCTTCATGATGTTTGGCAAATTGGGTTCGATGACTTTTTCGATCGTTTCGGGGGCCACGTTCTTCGTGATGGCGGCTTGTTCCAGTAATTCCCCCGCCAACAACAACGCGGATGCGTCCGGTAGCGGAGGTGGTAGCGGGTCTGGGAGCAGCAGCGGAGGCACCGCGAGCAGCAGCAGTGGTACCGGGAGCAGCAGCGGAGGCACCGCGAGCGGCAGCAGCACGAGCAGTGGTGGAGGGAGCGGTGGCGGCAGCCCCCATGACGGTGGCGCG
Source organism: Myxococcota bacterium (assembly GCA_030776305.1). Taxonomy (GTDB): domain Bacteria; phylum Myxococcota_A; class Polyangia; order Polyangiales; family Polyangiaceae; genus Palsa-1150. The sequence goes on along the minus strand of JALYHX010000577.1, from coordinate 2,545 downwards.
GGTCCGTGCACGTCCCCGGCAGTGAATGTGCTGTCCGCGGCAAACTTTGCCGTTCTGGCCGGGTCCACGGTCACGAACGTCGGCATGACCACCGTGACGGGGGACCTCGGGGTCAGTCCCGGCACAGCGGTCACCGGATTTCCGCCTGGAACGTCCACCGGGATGGTCCGCACGGATGCCGTGTCCGCGCAAGCCGCCGCGGACCTGACGACGGCGTACAACGACGCCGCCGGACGAACGCTGTGTCCGGTCAGTGTGGCCGGCAATCTCGGCGGGCAGACACTTGCCCCTGGCCTCTATAAGTCCACGAGCTCGCTTGAAATCTCATCCGGTGACCTCACGCTCGACGCACAGGGCGATGCGGCTGCCGTATGGATCTTTCAAATCGCGAGCACGCTGACCACGACGTCTGGGCGGAAAATCGTTCTGGCAGGCGGCGCACAAGCGAAGAACATCTTCTGGCAGGTCGGCACCGCCGCGTCCATCGGAACGACGTCGGTCATCCAGGGGACCATCATGGCCGATCAAGCGATCACGATGGCCACTGGCGCGACGCTGAACGGCAGGGCACTGGCCCATTCGGGCGCCGTCGCATTGGACACCAACGCGATCGTGAAGCCTTAACCTTAAGACTGCCACAGCAACGTAGCGACCGTAGACGAGCCACCGTCCGAGCTCCGGGCGGGGGGAGGCGATGGGCCCCAGCGCGGAGCGAGTCAAGCGCCCGCCTGCGGCGCCCTGCCGAGCGACTCGATTGCGGCGACGACCCCGGCCTCGACTGCGCTGCAACGCTCCGGAGAAAGAGGCGATCCGTCCTGTTCGGCGATCGTGAAGCGGTCCGTGACGCCGCCATTCTTCGTCGTCGCTTCGGACGCGATGATTTGAACCCCGGTGCGGAACAGCGCCAGCGTGATGCCGAGGAGGAGACCCGGCCGATCGGACGTCGCGATCGTCAAGACGGCTTGGCTACCGTCAAGTGTCTTCGCGAAAGTGACGCGTGGCGCGCCGGGTGGGGGCGACGACGGTCGTGGCCGCACGCGGCGCAGGACCGACTCGAGTGCGACTTGCCCCGTGACGAGCCCGTGAAGGATCCCGGCGACGGTGGATGCGTCGTTGTCCGCAATAGGAGCTGCGCTTCCGCCGCCTGACCGCAGCCACAAGAAATCGACCGCCTCGCGTTTGCCGCCAGCGCGCACTGCCCGGGTGTACGCTTGGGCCGCCGTGACATCCATTTTTTCGACAGCCAGCGAAGCGCTGATGAGCGAAAGGAGCCCAGGGCGATCATCCGCGACGACGCAGATGACTACGCCACCGTTGGGCAAGCGGCGCCAGACTTCCGCGTGGACCGGCGCCTCGGCTCGCCGATCAACGATGGACGCGTGCTCTCCGGCTGCAACGACGTCGAAGGCCTGTCGGTAGTGCTGCGGCATCGACTCCCGAAAGCGAGCCGCCGCCTCCAGTGTCTGGGCGGCGGGAACTTGTCGAGCGCCGCGGCGCGGCTGGGATGGCGAAGGCACGTTCCATCAAGTCTCGGCTGACGCCGGATCGAGGGCGTTGCGAGGCGGTTTCTGGCGAGTTTCTCGCGAAAGCCGCCCAGGAAACGCCTCGACGAGGCTCGCCAGGCCTTCGAAACGAGAAGGATCCGTAGAGAATGGTACGCGGCCTCAGCCCTCCGAACCCCCATGACCCGCTGGGCGCTGACGGGGAACACGGCGTTTGCGATGGCGACGGTGCCGGGCAAGTGACGCCCGGTGCTTTGACGCCGCTTGTATCAGCCGCATCACCCCGGGATCCATCAATAGGACAGCTCGGGAATCGAGTGATTCAACGGACGGCAGACTTCAAAAAATCCCGGGGCCGGGCGTCAGAATGTTGGCGGGGTCGAAGAACTTTTTTGCGGCGCGCAAGAGGGGATAGAGGGGCCCGTATTGGCGAGCCCAATCTGCCTTCGACATCGGCGTGCTGCCGATCGGATACAACGTTCCACCGACCGCGCGTGCCGCCTCGAATCGCGCGCGCACTTTCAAAGTCTCCGTCGTCGCATAGTTCGCATCGCCGATCGTGCCGGACGTGAGGACGTCGAAGAGAAAGACAGTCTCCTCGCTCGGCAGGCGGAATGCGATCGCCTTGGGAAAGAGGTTCTTGACGGGGAAGAGCAGAATGAAGCCGACCAGCCCGAGGTCGGCCGCGGTAATGCTCGCGAGGGACGACTGCACGAAAGCCGATGTCTGCGACGCAGGCAGAAAGAGGTCGCCCCAGACGTGCGCCAGGGAGTTGATCGGCGTCTGCGCGAGCTGTTGGTCGACCAGCGTGTCGTAGTTGAAGTTGGTGTAATTCGTCGTCGTGAGCTGCGGCGAGAAGTAGTGCAGATGCGCCAGGAGGTCGAGGTCGTTGGGTGGTGCGCTCTCCTTGTAGTACTTGACGATGTTGAGCTGGTAGCCGAAGCCGCTGGGAGTGGGGGCAGGCCCAAAGATCGCGTAAACGCCGTCGACCTTGCCCCCGTCGATCAGGGTGTTCATGTCTCCGAACATCGTCGGGAAGTCGC
>JALYHX010000576.1 GCA_030776305.1 Myxococcota bacterium | reverse complement strand
TCTTTCGCCTTCCGCTCGACCGTGCCCTCGTCAATCGCCTCGGGTTCCCGAACGACGGTGCCGAAGCTGTGGCGGCGCGATTGTGCTCGGTGCGCGCCGGAGGTCACGTGCCGTGGGGGATCTCCATCGGCTTGTCGCGCAGCGTTCCCATCGGAGACATCGACGCCGTGATCGCCGACTATGGCGAGTCGTTCGATCGGGTGCAGGGGGTCGCCGACTTCGTGGTCGTCAACGTGTCGTCCCCGAACACGGCTGGACTTCGTACGATGCAGGCCAAAGAGCACGCGCGTGCACTTTTGGGAGCGCTCGCCGAACGGGCCGAGGGAAGGGTTCCGCTGCTTGTGAAAATCGGGCCGGATCTCGACGACCCGCAAATCGAGGACCTCTTGGCAGCCGTCGAAGAGACTAGACTCGCGGGAGTGGTCGCGACGAATACGAGCGTAACGCGCCATGGCCTCGCGACCGACGCGCGCCTGGTGGAAGCCATGGGAGCCGGCGGGTTGAGCGGCCCCCCACTCCGCGCACGCGCTCTTGACGTCGTGCGCCGTGTCCGCGCGCGGCTGGGGCGGACGGTCGTCGTGATCGGTGTGGGCGGGGTCGAGCGCGCGGAGCACGCGATGACTCTCATACGCGCGGGCGCCGACATGGTGCAGATGTATACGGGATTCGTGTACGAGGGGCCCGGCGCTCCCGGTCGCATCGCACGCGGTCTTGCAGCGATGGTCGAGCGGGAGGGCGCGCGATCGATCGCGGAGTTCGTCGGCATCGACAAGGGTTGACGCGTCGATGCGGCTCCTGCTCGTTTTGCAAAATGAATCGGCATGGGCGATAGACAAAGAGAGGGATGAGTGTGGTCAGGGGGCGCGCGTACGTACGAGGCGCAAGTTACGAACGAGGCTTCGCGCACCCCATGCAGGACCACGCAGACCGACCGAGACACGCGCGCCCTCGCGTAGACCGACAGTACAGGTCCCCGTTGCGCCGCCCGATGTGCCCCAGGCCAGACTCGCCCCCAAGCGCGCGACGTGGGCCGACGTGGTCGTCGGAGTCGCCACGCCCGGGCACGACGCGCCCCCCAGCTCGACCTCGGTTCCGTGGTCGTCGCGCAACACGATGAGCGCAGGCTCGCCGGTCGGCGCGTCAACATCGATGATCACGTCGGCATAGGTTCGATCGGTCACGAACACGCTCGCCCCCGGCCCGAGGACGAGGCCCGATGACTCGTCGAACGCGAGTACACCCGGAGTGGGCAGACGGTCCGGCGCGGTTTCTACGACGTCGTTGACGAGCAGCGGGTGGGGCAGGGGTGCGTACTCGGTGCGGACATCGAAGCGGAGCGCGTTCAGCTTGGGAACGTCTGCCGCGAGCCACAACGCAAGCCCGGCCTCCGGCGAGCACGTCGCGTCGCTGATCCTTGCAGAGACGTTGTCGAGAACATCGAGCGCCGTGAACGCACCCGTCCAGGGCTGCCAACGAAGCCATCGATCGCCCGTCCACAGCACCGGCGCGCCACCCGCGCGCCCGAAGAGGACGGGCGCGGTGAGCGTCCCTTGCACGGGGGTCGCTGCCTCGAGCGCTCCATCTGCATCGATGATCCAGACGTTTTGGAAGTCGACGGGTGCGTTGGGTGGAGCGGAAATGACCGCCAGCGCTCCGCCTCCGTCGAGCGGCGCAAATGCACGGGCGGCGCCGGTCACGAGATCCCGAGGCCGACGCGGGCTGCGAGTGCCATCCGCAGCAAACCACTCGAGTGTCGGGACGGGGCTATCGCTCGCATCGAATCCTGCCGCAACGAGGATCTCACCGGATACGAGGCGGATCGCGATGGGTGCACGCCTCGCGACCGAGAGCTCCGCGACCCGCTCCGTCCGCACGGTCCGCGTGACGGGATCGACAATCTCCATCGAGGCGAGGGGCGTTCTCCCATCGGCTCCGACGCCGCCGATGAGTAGCGTTTCCCCGGTAGCCAGGACGACCGCTCCTTGATCCGCACGCGCGTTGCCAATCTCGATCGGCCGTTGCTGGTCGAACCCGTCGAGCGACGGCTGGTACACGACTGCCGTGGCCAACACCGTCCCGTCCGATACGCCTCCGGCAACGAGAGCACCGTCGCCGAAAGCCGTGACACTCGATCGCGTCCGAGACGCAGAAAGGCCGACGCTCACTGGATCGATGGCGCCGGTCGCCATGTCGAGCACGAACGTAGCCGGCGCTGGGTTCGCCGCGCCGCCGACGATGAGGACCCGGTTGTCCGCCATCCGCGCCAGCGCCGCTCCCATGCGCTGATCGACCGGAGTCGAGAGCGCGCAAGACGTCAGCCAAGGAAGAAGGTGTACATCGACGCGGCCGGATTGGCCCATGGTCGTCACCCCCGCCCATTCACGCGCGTTCTCGCTCGCCAGCGCAACGAGGACGCGTGCTTTGTCGTCGATCTCAGGCAGCGGGTCGCCGACATTGCCGAGAAAATGACCCTTTATCGGCGGTGTCGGCTCGAAGTCTCCGAGTGCGTAAAACTCGGCGTACGTGTTGCTGTCGGCGGCGCAGGCCTGCGGGGTGTGCATCGTCACGGTCCGAAGCGTGACCTGCGGGTCTTTCCTGCATGACGCAGCCGCAATCGACGCGATCACGAGGACGTGTCCGCATTTGCTACGATGCCTACTGCGCGGCGGTCCCACCGCCATCGAATGTACCCCCAAGTGTTCGGCAAGTACGTGCTCGAACGCGAGCTGGCTCGCGGCGGTATGGCACGCGTAGTTCTCGCGACACTGCGTGGCGCCGGAGGTTTCGAGAAGACCCTCGTCGTCAAACAAATCCGCGATGAGCTTGCGTCCGACGACGAGTTCGTGCGCCGTTTCGTCGAGGAGGCCAAGACGACCGTTGCTCTCGCACACCCGAACATCGTTCCCGTCTACGAGCTGGGGGTAGAGCTGGGAACGTACTTCCTCGCGATGGAGTACGTGGCGGGGGCGAGCCTCGCGGAGCTCCTGCGCGCCTGCGCCGGTCGAGGACTCTCGCCCGAGGAAGGAGCCTACGTGGGCGTGGAGGTCTGCCGCGCGCTCGATTATGCGCACCGGCGCATGAATCTCGTGCATCGGGACGTGACGCCGCGCAACGTGATGGTGGACGAGGAGGGTCAGGTCAAGGTCATCGACTTCGGCATCTCGGCGCCGGTCGCGATGGCGCCCAGCGGTCATGGCGTCTTCGGATCACCAGGCCACATGCCGCCCGAACAAATGGCAGGCAAAACGCTTGCTCCGTCGGCGGATGTGTTCGCGGTGGCGGTCCTCCTCATGGAGCTCTGGAGCGGAGCGGCGCCATTCCGCCGGCGTACACCCGAGCAGATCGATGCCGCGATGCGCGGGCCCCATCCGAAGCCGAGCGACACCGACGCCCAGCTCGCGGCCCTCGACGAGGTCGTGACGAACGCCATGTCGCTGGATCCCGCGGTCCGGCCGCAGCACGCCGACGAGTTGGCGCGCGCTCTTCGCAAATTTCTCTCGGGAGTAGACCTCGGCGACGAGGCACGGCAGCTCGGTGATCGCATACGCAACGTCCG
>JALYHX010000575.1 GCA_030776305.1 Myxococcota bacterium | reverse complement strand
CTCTGCGAGATCGAGCGCCGCAAGGACGTATGCCGTCTCCGGTTGCGAGGCGATGGCGCTCAATTTCGCGACATAGGTCCGCGCGACATCTCGCTGGCCCTGCAGCCGCAGCGCGTCGATCTTCGCGCGTACGGCGGCTCGGTCATCGGGAGCTGCCGACACGGCGTCGTCAGCGGCGGTGCTCGCGCGGGCGACGCTTTCGTCAAGCTGTGCCCTCGTCGTTCGCATCTCTTCAGGGGCGTCGGGCGTGAGCAGCCGGAGCTTCAGCCACGGGACATCTGCCCTTGCGGCTGCCACACGGGCCTCGTTCAACAGGACTCTCGGATCGCGTTCGGCGAGAGCGCTGGCTTTGTCGAAATCCTGCTGCGCGCCATCTAGGTCGCCCTCCAGCAGTGCGTTCTCTCCTCCGGCCAAAAAGGCCTGCGCGCGCGCATCGAGCTGTGCGCCAGTTTCCCCCGACGTGTTTCGCGCGACAACATATGGCTTGGCGAGCACCCACCCGACGACGGCGACTGCCATCAAGAGAACGAGGGCGACCACCCACCCCCCAACACGACGCCGCCGCGGAAAGTCGAACGCGTCGTCGCGTTGGGGAGGAAAGTCCGAACGGATGTCGTGAACCTCGTCATCGCCGGTGGCCATAGAACGACGCACGGGAACGGTGGGCGGAGGCAAAGACGGAGTTCGCGCGTCGACGGGCGGACGCGTCTCGTTAGGAGGCGGTGCTGATATGGGGGCGGGCCCAGTCTGGGTCGTGGCACTCAGCTGAGATCCCGGCGCGGGTCCAAAGGCTTGGGTGCGGCGTGCGGGCACAACTGGCAGAGACGCACTGCCCTGGACCGCGTCGCCGTCCACAGCCGGAGGGGGGGGACGACTCGAAGAGCGCCCCTGAAAAAAAGGCTCGAGCTCGGTGATCGATCCGAGCGGGCGGAGCGTAGCTTCGCCGAGCAATAGTGTGTCGTTACGCGCGACCTGCTTCGCGAGAATGGCTCGCTGAAGCTCGCGCAACGTCAGAAAGGTGAGCTCTTGCCCGTTTCCCGTTTGGACCACCCATCGGTCGCCAGCGGTATCGCTCCCGTCCGTTCTGCGCACCTTGAACTGATGCCCACAATGGGTACACCGCACGGTCGTCCCGCGCCCGCTGACAAGCGCGTCATCGAACTCGTACTCGGTCTTGCAGCGCTCGCACTGTACGTCCATCGATCGAGAAAGCCGGGCTCACGCTAACACGTGAATTCCGACGCTGTCGATTCGTGACGCGGTGAGCCCCACCAACCGCGCTCCGCCGGGGCAGCCCGCCCCGTTGAAACCATGTGTTCGGCCCCCAACGACGATGCCGCCAGTCCGACGGGTGCGTTCGCAATATCACTTGCTAGAGTTTGGCGAAGCGCGGGCGACGGGTCCGCCCCCCGCTGGGATGCAAAGGGAATTGGTGAAGCCATGAAGCAACTCCTGCTCGGCGTGACGACTCTGTACGGCGCCATTCTTTTGGGCGGTTGCCCGATTTATTCCGCATCGAGTGATTCGCGAGCGTGCGGCGACTATGGGTGCTTCGACTGCCCTGCAGGCAGCTCGCCTTCGGGCGGAACCTGCATCCCGTGGGCATGCAGCTCATCGAGCGAGTGCCCGGCCGGCTACACGTGCGGTGCTTCGTCTCCGAGCGGTGGCCTGAGCTGCATCCCCGTTCCCACTAGCGGTGGCAGTTCTAGCAGCGGAGGCAGCGGCAGGGATTGCAGCGGCGGATGCCGGACGGGCTATATCTGCAAGCTCTCGGGTGGACAGTCCCAATGCGTGCCGTCCCCTTCCCCGGACGGTGGGATCAGCGGCGACGCAGCCGTGTTCGATTCCGGGCCCCTGGACGGCAGTGCGGACCAGGTCGCCGACGCGTCTGTGGACGTGACGACTGCGTTCGATGCACCGGACACATGGCGCTTTGTGGATGGATCGAACGCCAGCGACGGTGCTCAGGCATCGGACGCGTCGAGCTTGCTTGACTCTCCATCCACGAACCCCTGCAACGCCAACGCCGACTGCAGCAATACTGCTCGATGCATCAACGGGATCTGCGCGCCGCAAGATCAATTGTGCGCGGATACGACCCAATGTGTCGCTTCCGGCGCGGCTTGCGTCGACGGCGTCTGTGAACCGCACTGCAGCCCGAGCGCCCCTTGTCCAGCCGGCTACGCGTGTGACTTCACGCGCGGCATCTGCAATCTCAATCCTCACCCGTGCGGATCCAGCTCGTTGCCGTGTCAGGGCGGCAGCACGTGTGTGGAGCAGCGTTGCGTGGCCCCGTGTGGCACGAGCGACGCGGGAAGCGCCTGCCCCGGAGAGCAACTGTGCGTCCACGGCGGTTGCATTCCAAACGAGGCCGCACACTTCACGTGCAAGAACGACGGGCAGAGCGGGCAGCTCGCCACGACATGCGGCGCGACCGAGATCTGCCTGCATCATGGCTGCTACGCCGGCTGCGACATCGATGCTGGGTTGGGCGCCTGCATGGATACATCGCTCTCGTGCAAGCGAGTGACGCTCACCGCGGGCACGTACGACGTCTGCGGCACGCCGTCGAACCTCGGCAGCGACTGCGATCCACCCGCTGGCAAGTATTGCGCAGCAGGGGTCTGTATCGACGGATACTGCAAGTAGGCGTGACTCTCTGCGGTGACGGGGCGCTATAGTTTTCCGGTGCGTCTCGCCGCTGTGCTCGTGCTGGTCGCTACCGGTTGCTCGTCGCCGAGCGATTCCGCCGCGGCCGATTCGTCGACTGTCGAGGCCAGCGCGTTTGCGTGTTCCTTCGCCTGCTTCGATGCATCCATCGACACGCCGCTCGCGCTACGAATCGGGGGACTTCTGAGTGGATGCGCCGGCGACGACTGTCACAATCACGGGCAAGGCAACCTGTTGATATCGGGCGCCAACGACTTTTCGGCACTCATCGACGCGCGATCTTCGGAAATGCCTGGCCTCTTCCGGGTCCAACCCGGGGACCCCGCGGGGAGCTACGTCTACCGAAAGGTCGCTTGCGAGGGCGGCACCGTCGGCGACTGCATGCCGAAGCTTCGGCCGGAGCCTTGGATCGCGCAGCTGTTTCACGATTGGATCGAGGCCGGCGCTCCGACGCAATGATCGTCACGAAGGTACGCGCCTGGCGCTAGCGCAACCAACATTGACCGTTAGCTCGAAGGTTCCGTCGCTCCAATACTTGTCGATAGCCTCCCGAACGTACGCCAAAGCCCTGTCGGTGTCTTCGAGGCGATGGTGTAACTTCACCTCCGGCAAGATGAGCAGACGAGCGACCGGGTCCTCGAAGAAATCGCGGCCGTTTCGGAACGCAAGCACAGTCGGACGCAGCCCGACCTCGACAAATTCGAAGCCCGCCTTCTCCACCTCCGACGCCAGGCCGTCCACCGTCGGGTGCGCCAGGGACGCGTGGTCAACGGCTTCCGCGACATCCATGTCGTCGTACTTGAGGGAGTACTCCCGAAGCAAATCGGCGAGCTCCTGAAAGCTACCGCGCATCGGCGTGGCAATGACCAGCTGGCCATAAGGTGCAAGGAGCCGAGCAAACTCGGTGAACAACCGTTCGCGATCCTCCGTGCTGGCGTGCGGATGCATCATCACGGCGTGGGAGAACGCAAACTCCGGAAGCGACGTTGGCAGCTCCTCGAAGGCACGGTACTCCGCAACCATCGTTGGCATCGTCGCGGCCTTTGCGCGCGCCAGTTGGAGCGCCGCTGGCGATGCGTCGATCCCGACGATGTGAGCTCCGGGCAGCTTGAGCGCGAGGCCACGGTCGGGGTACCCGGTGCGACAATGCATGTGAACCACCCGCGCCTGGTCGCTTTCGACCAGCGCCTCCAGCACCATCTCACCGAAGAACGACAGATATCGCGGAACGACGAAGGTCTCGAAAATCGCCGCTTCGGCAGGACCGAGACGCACGCGAGAATGCGATCCGTCGCGCTGCGCCGACAGCGTCCGCAGCGGGCCAGGGT
>JALYHX010000574.1 GCA_030776305.1 Myxococcota bacterium | reverse complement strand
GGGCTGTCCTTGCCGCTGACGACGCCAGATTCCATCGGATTGTCCGTGCCAAATCCCGAGCCGCCGGCCCAATACGCCCAGCCGATGTAGACATCCGCGTTGGCAGCGACGTGCTTGAGTTCATTGTCGACCGCAGTCAAGCACTTGGGATCGGCGTGAATCGACGTGCCGGCGGAGAACTCCCCGAGGAACCCGCGCGCATGGTGGAGCCTCAACCACGCCGTGAACGGCTCGAGCTGGTAGACGGCACGATTGACGTCCGTACACGTATCGCTGCCCCCGCCCCCGGAATCGTCGGGATACGCGTGCGCCTCGAATGCGATATTTTTTGCGGGGTCTGCGACGTTCTTGAGGGAATCCGACAGGTGCGGCCAATTCTTCGCATCAGCCCACTCGTTGCCCTCGATCAAGATCAGATTCTTTGCACCCGTTCCTCGAATGGCCAGCACCGCGGCTTGGGCAGCGTCGGGCCAGATTTGCGGCGTCTTGAGACCCACCGGCTCGTTCATCAGATCGAAGACGACGTGGACGTTGTTTGCATAAAGCGTTGCCAGCCGTTTCCAAAAATCGGCGAAGGCCGAGTTGGGCACTGCCGGAGACCCGATCGTATCGGCGAGCTTTCCCGATGAAATTTCGGCGGCAGAAGCGTATCGCGCGTAGTTGTGCGCATCCAGAATGACCACGGCGCCGGCCGCGATCATGTCGGTGACCGTAGCCTGAAGGGCTGCGAGCTCGTGACCGTCGAAACTCGAGTTGAGCGTTCGTTGCAGGCGTTCCCACCGGAACGGCAAGCGGAACGTGTTCATTCCCTTGCTCAGGTAATATGGATACGCCATTTTCGAGTATCCATTCGGATAATTCCCGTCGTTCGCGACGAGCGTGTCGGCGTAATAGTATTCGCTCGGGATGCGACCGATCGTATTGCCGTCGAATGTCCCACCCGTGCTCGCGCCAAATTCGGCACCGCCAAGGCTCAGCCCTCGATAGGGGAGGACCGGGAAGAGCGATGGCGGGTGCGGGCCCTGCAGCGTCGCAGCCCTCCCACCGCCCGGGATGGGATCGCGCGTCGCCGTGGATTTGTCGACGCTCGTCTCCACGGAATCTTGCCGTGCGGTCGTCACCGGGGGAGGCAAAGATATGTTTTCGCCGCAACGACACGTCGTAAAGCTCAGTAGGCTGGCCGCGAGCAACAGGCGAATCTCATACTTCCATGCGCCTTCGCTCGCGCGAGGGTGGGCCCTTGGTCGAAGGGCGTCAGCGGTCACGGCTCGTCTCTTGCTCACCGTCGCGCCGGCGCGGTCTGGGGGGCCTGGCTCGTGGCGACCTGCATGGCCGTCCGGCCCTCCATCATCATGCGAAGCTCTTCGGGCTCCATCGACCGTCCCATTGCCTCTTCCTGCGAGATGAGGCGACGCTGAAGGAGCGAGTACAAGCTCTGGTTGAGCGTCTGCATTCCGTGCTTGTCCTGGCCGACCTGCATCTGGGAGTAGATCTGGTGGACCTTGTCTTCGCGGATGAGGTTCCGAATCGCCTGGTTCGGCACGAGAACTTCGAGGGCGAGCACCCGCCCCGGCGCGCCGACGCGCGGCAAGAGCTGCTGCGAGACGACCCCTTGTAGGACGAAGGAGAGCTTCGCGCGCACCTGCTGCTGCTGATGCGGCGAAAACACATCGATGATGCGGTTGATCGTCGAGATCGCGCTGTTCGTATGCAGCGTCGCAAAGACGAGGTGACCGGTCTCGCTGATCGTCAGCGCCGCTTCGATGGTCTCGAAGTCGCGCATTTCGCCGACGAGGACGACATCGGGATCCTGCCGTAGGACGTACTTGAGCGCGCTCTTGAAATTGTCGGTGTCCGTGCCGACTTCACGCTGGTTGACGATCGAGAGCTTGTGCGGGTGGAGGTACTCTATGGGATCCTCGACGGTGACGATGTGTAGGCGCTGCTCGGTGTTGATCTTGTCGATGATTGCGGCGAGAGTCGTCGACTTGCCCGAACCCGTCGGCCCGGTGACGAGAACGAGGCCGCTCGGTTTCTCGGCAAACTCAGAGACGATCGCGGGGAGTCCCAGCTCGTCGGAGCTCAAGATCTTGAACGGAATGGTACGAAACGCGCCCGCGACAGCGCCCCGTTGCATGTAGATGTTGGCCCGGAACCGGGACAGCCCTTTGACGCCGAACGAGAGATCGAGCTCGTTGTGTTTCTCGAAGTGTGCTCGCTGCTCTTCGGTGAGCACCGAGAAACAGAGCTGCTTGGTCTCGATGGGACCGAGCGGCGACAGCTTCAGCGGCACGATCGAGCCGTCAATGCGAAGGAGTGGCGGCGTGCTGGTCGTGATGTGCATGTCGCTCGCACCCTTCTCAATCATCGTCTTGAGAAGCTGATGCAGATTGACCTTGAGCTCGGATGCTTGGGTCATGGCCTCAATCCGCCATCGTCACGCGCATGACTTCTTCGGGGGTAGTCACGCCGTCGATGACCTTCCTGATACCGCTCGCGCGCAGCGAGACCATCCCATTCTTGATTGCCCCGAGCTTGAGCTCTGCTGTCGACGCTCCCTGCAGAACCATTTCCTTGAGGTTGTCCGTAAAGCGCATCACCTCATAGAACGCAATGCGCCCTTTGTATCCACTCCCGTTGCACGTTCGACATCCCGCCCCTTTGACCAGCTTCGCGCTCCCGATCTGGTCGGCGGAGAACCCACAATCCTCGAGGACCTTCCGCTCGTAGCGAGCGGGCTGCCGACAGTCCGCGCAAATCTTGCGCGCGAGTCGCTGCGCGAGGACGAGGTTGACGCTGGCCGTGATCAAGAACGGCTCCACACCCATGTTGAGCAGACGCGAAATGGTCGATGGCGCATCGTTCGTATGCAAAGTCGACAGGACGAGGTGACCGGTGAGTGCAGCCTTGACCGCGATTTCCGCGGTCTCGAAGTCGCGGATCTCGCCGACCATGATGATGTCCGGGTCCTGCCGGAGAAACGCGCGAAGAGCCATCGCGAAGTTGAGCCCGATCTCGTCGTGCATCTGCACTTGATTGATGCCGTGCAGATTGTATTCGACCGGATCTTCGGCGGTGCTGATGTTGTGGGCAGCCTTGT
>JALYHX010000573.1 GCA_030776305.1 Myxococcota bacterium | reverse complement strand
GTGCGGGGGTGTCATTCGGCGATGGCGGCACGACGATCTTGCCAGTCACGAGCGCCAGATCGTTGGGCAATGGCACGACCGCTGGGGTAGCCCCAGGGTCGAACCCGACCACGATCGCATCCGTGGTCGAATGGTTTTGCGCAATATCTGGTGCGCATGCGCCCAGGATCAGCAAAAACGGTAGGAGTCTCTTCACGACGCCACCTTCCGTAATGGGGCCATTCGTCGGAGCCTAGAACATGGGAGATCAAGACCGTGCCGAGCCTGCTGCGGCGTGACGAACTCGCCACGTCGATCGCGGTCGTTCGGTGCCTTCGGCAGATGCTGACCGACTCGCCGCACAGGAGCGACCGGCGCGCGCTGTCCGGACAAACGATTCCTCAAATCCGACCAATCGCGTCAGTCGCGGCTGCGAGTCGAGTTGAATCCTCGACTCTAGTATCGGACGATGAGCGTATGCAGCCCGCTCGTCGACTTCTTCGCGTTTTGGTCGGCGGGCGCGTCAGGTGCACCGCCTTTGCACTTGTACTCGATGCGCCACTCGGTCTTGTTCGTCGTGCTCGTCGCCGCAGTGGGTGCGCTGAAGAAGCTGGCCTTCTGCTGGCCCTGGGTGGTGTCCGAGCCGATGACCGCCTCGGCCTCTTTTTGAATGTCGTAACCGGTTGGGCACTGCGACTTCATGTATTGCTCTGCTTTTTCGCGAGCCATGTCTTGGGCACTCGGAAGCGCCACAACGCCACCGACCGACGTCTTTTCGACGACGCGGAAGTTGCTGGCGGGGGCGCATCCCATGAGCGCCAGAACCGATGTCATCGAGCAGATCCCTAACACGCAGCCATTTGTCGTCATCGTTCCCTCTCCTCCGCTTCGGTCGTGAGCCCCGCCACGCACCCACCGCTCGCTTGCACTGCGACGGAATCCGTTGCTAGCCAATTTGGCGTCAGGCTCTGCGCCTGAGGCCGCATGTTTAGCAGCTTTGTCCCCTCGTGACCAGAATCCTCGTTGGCGATCGTTTTGGCTTTTATTATGGGCAGTCGGGGGCCCCACCCCGACGCGAAGACGCAGCAAACGCTTGGGGGCGTGAGCCCACGGCCTCGTGTACGAATTGGTCAGGAGTCGTCGGACTTGCGAGCCATGTCGTCGCGATCCTGGTCACGTGGGGGCGACATTCCTAAGCGTGATTCAAGGCTTCCGGGGACGCCATAGGTGACTGCACAAGCGGCAGTCGGACTGCCCGGATCCAACATGCTGGTGGAAGGCGAACGACACCAAGTGGTCCAGCTTGTGCACCGGGTAGTGTAGGCAGATTCCTGACCGACGGAAACTGACGGGAATCACAATGCCACTCCGTGGAGAGCAGGCGAATCGATGAAGTTGACGTCTGAGCGCCGTGAACCCGTGAGACCGCCCGAAATCGGGAGGTATCATCTGGTTGCCGAGCTAGCGCGCGGTGGAATGGGGAACGTGTACCTCGCGACCACGCAGGGGCCAGGCGGCTTCAGCAAGCTCTTGGTCATCAAAGAGCTCAAGCCAGAGCTCTCGGACGACGAGACGTACGTTTCAATGTTTCTCGACGAGGCGCGCCTTGCCGCACGACTCCATCACCCGAACATCGTTCAGACGAACGAGGTCGCTTCCGAGGGCGGTCGCCATTTCATGGTGATGGAATTCCTGGACGGGCGCTCACTCCATCGGATCGGAAAGCGTTTCGCAGGAAACTTCCCCGTCGCCGCCCACCTGCGTGTCATCGGCGAAGCGCTTCGGGGGCTCCACTACGCGCATGAATTGTGCGAATTCGACGGCAAATCACTGGGGATTGTGCACCGCGACGTGAGTCCTTTGAACGTCCTCGTCACGTTCGACGGTCAGGCGAAAATATTGGACTTCGGTATCGCGAAGACGGTGGACTCGTCGCTCGAGACAAAGATAGGTGTACTCAAGGGTCGCGTGGCTTACATGTCGCCGGAGCAAGCGGAGGGGGCGAAGGTGGACCGACGCGCGGATATATTTTCCGCGGGGGTGATGCTCTGGGAGGCGGCGGCGGGGCGTCGTCTATGGCCGGGGATGAGCGAGGTCGAGATCCTTACCGAAGTCGTGCAGGGCAGGGTACCGTCACTGGTCTCCGTGCGATCCGATGCACCGGAGGATCTTCAGCGGATTTGCGCTCGCGCGATGATGCGCGACCGCGACGACCGCTACGCAACGGCGCTTGAGCTTGTCCATGATATCGAACGACATCTCGCTCAGCGGGCCGACGCCGTGACGATGCGCGAGGTCGGTGCATTGGTGGGCCAAGCGTTTGCGGACGAGCGGCGGAAGACGAATGTGCTGATCGAAGAGGCTGGCACGCGCGTCCGGAAGGGGCCCTCCCGGGTCATGCCTGCGCTTCAGCCGCCGGTCGCGGGCACGCCGAGTAACGTCGGCTTGCCGTACGGCGAATTGAGGAGCCTCTCGTCGCGAATCTTCACACCGAGCACGAGCTTTCCGCCAACCAGCGCGGCATCGGCGTCCGGAAATGCCTCGCATCACGCCCCACCGACGAGCGCCGATCTCGGGCCGGCCGAATTCATCCCGCAATTGCGAAGATGGAGGTCGAAATGGGGTGTGCTCGCGGTCTCTGGCGCGAGCGCGATCGTCTTGGGCGCCCTCGTGCTGATCACCGCACTGCACAGCGTCAGACAGGCTTACCCTTCGGAAGCCGCAAGGGTACCGGTGGTCGCCGCCTCCCCGATTCACGAGCAACCCCAGGTCGTCGAGCTCTCGATCCGCGTTTCGCCAGCGTCGGCCCAAATCACCGTCGACGGTGCGTCACCGTTAAACAATCCATTTCACTCGCGCTATCCGAAAGACGGAGGAATCCACCGTATCATTGCTTCTGCGGACGGATATGATCCCAAGGTGGAAGACGTTTTGTTCGCAAGTGACGTCTCGATTGACCTCAGTCTCACTCCCCACACGACTGTGCCATTGCGTCAGACCGCCGTGATGTCGGCGGCCGCCCCCATGCGCCCGTTCAGACATGCATCGGGGGTCCTGCCCTCCGGCGGGATGTTGCACGACCCTGCCTTGGCTGCACCCTCCACCGGACCGCGGCCCGAAGCAACCCAAGGCGCAGGGCGCCCGCCACTCCGCCCGATATCGACCAGCAACCCATATGGAACTCCATGAACCCTCGTTGGCATCTTTCGCGCGCTGCTGCAGCGACGCTCGTCTTCATTGTGGCAACGCTGTTCTCGACCTCCGCATCTGCTCAGGACAAGGACGCCAATGCGAACACCCGCGAGGCGGCCAAGCACTTTCAGCGCGCGGTTTCGCTGTACGGCGAGGCGGACTACCGCGCCGCGGTCGTCGAGTTCAAGCGGGCTTACTCGCTCGCCCCCAACACGGCGGTATTATACAATATCGGCGAGACTGAGTATCAGCTGCAGGACTATGCCGGCGCGCTGACGACGTTTCACCGCTACCTCCTCGAGACCCACCCGACCGACGCGCATCGCACTGAGGTCGAGAGAAATGTCGAGGTTTTGCGCACTCGTGTTGGCCGCCTCAGGATTACAACGCTGCCGGCGGCAGGAGCGGAAATCATGGTCGACGACCAATCCGTGGGCAAGACGCCGCTCGAGGATGCGGTGCTTGTCAGCATCGGGCACCGGAAGGTGGTGGCCTCGATGCCTGGATTGGCTCCGGTGATTCGCTACGTGGATGTCGCCGCCGAGGACGACGTCGCGGTCAACCTGCCAGCGGCGGGAAGCACTGAGGTGGGAGCCGGCGCCGGTGTGCAAGGGGAACAACCCGCGCTACGGATTAGCCACCCGTCGCGCAGCGGGTCATCGCTGCGAATCGTCGGCTGGGTCGCCACAGGGGCATTCGCAGCAGGTGCTCTGACGTTTGGGCTTCTCGCCGACATGGCAGCGACGGATCTGAAAAACGCTCGGAATGCCTTTCCGACCACGGCGGCCACACTGAGTCACGACGCGCAACTCACGACGACCTATTCTGTCATTGCCGACTCGCTGACAGCGGGGGCAATTTTGGTCGGTGGGATCACGCTATTATCCATGCTGTTGCCACCTCCTTCGGCTCCGCGGGCGAGTGGACACACTCACGAGACGCGCGTGATGCTTGGTCTCGGTTCCGCGCGGTTCGAGACGACTTTCTAGCCAAAGCGATCACTTCCTCGATCGCATTCGGCTTTCGAGCTCATCGAGAGTCTTCGGCCAGTCACCATGCATCAAACGCGAAAGTGACCGATCGGCGAGTAGCTTGCCGCCGGTTTGGCAGCGTGCACAATAGTTCGCCTCGTTCTCTGCATATGCAATCCGCTGCACAGGAGCTCCGCAGTTCGGGCACGGTTTCCGGTACCTACCGTGGACCGCCATCCCCTCGCGGAAGGCGGTGACTTTTTCGGGGAATTCGTCCCCCGCTTCCGCGACGAGGCGCTCCGTCCAATCGCGCAACGTCGCCTGTGTCGCCGAGTGCAGACGCGCGACGTCGTCATCGGTCATGGCGCAGGTCAGGCGCATGGGCGACATGCGTGCTAGCCACAAAATCTCATCGGAATACGCGTTGCCGATCCCGCTGAAGAGGTGCGGATCGGTCAGCGCCCGCTTGGCAGTGTGATTCTCGCGGCGCAGGGTCGCTGCGAACGCGTCCACGTCCGCGTCGAGCGGCTCGAGCCCCCCTGGGTCAAGCGCACGCAACGACGCCTGACCGCGCACGAGGTGAATCGACGCTCGTTTCTTCGTAGACGCCTCCGTGAGCAGCAAGGTTCCCGTTGGGAAGTCGAAGGCGGCCAGGCCCACCTTCGCCGGAATCTTCGTGTCTCGCTCACGCCATCGAAGTCTTCCGGCGATCATCAAGTGCAGAATGAGCCAGAGTTCGTCGTCGAGACCGATGGCGATGCGTTTGCCAATGCGCTGCACGCCACGGACGTGCTTGCCCTCGACGGTACGAAGAGGCGGGTCAAACGAACGCACGACGAAAGGACTCGCCACGCGCGCGCTCTCGAGTGCTTGTCCGAGGATTCGGCGCTTCAAGTGCGTCAAGTAGAGTTCGACGTCCGGAAGCTCTGGCACTGGCGTGATGAGTCCTTGGTTCGACAGCTCCGTTCAGCGCGATCCGCAGCCCATGAGTCGACAGCGTCCTTGCCAGAAAACGTCCGTGAGCAGCAAAATCATAGCCCGCTCCCGGTAGTGCGCAAGGTCCGGTTGTTCCGCGATCGGAACGTCTGTCGAGGACTATTCCCGCAGAAGCTGCCTGAGCACATAAGGCAAAATGCCGCCGTGCCGGAAGTACTCGCGCTCCTGTGGAGTATCGATGCGAACGGTTGCCGCGAACTCACACACTGTGCCATCGCCGCGCCGCGCGATGACTGTCGCCTTCCGCGTGGGAATCGATTCGACCAGACCGAGAATCGAATACGTCTCCTCACCGGTTAGGCCGAGACTCGACGCATTTTCGCCCGGCCCATATTCGAGGGGCAGGATCCCCATCCCGACGAGGTTCGAGCGGTGAATTCGCTCGTAGCTCTCGGCGATGACCACCCGCACCCCGAGCAGTTTCGGCCCCTTCGCCGCCCAGTCGCGTGACGACCCGGAACCGTACTCCTTGCCGGCGAGGACGACCAACGGGATGCCCGCCTTCTCGTAGCGCACCGCCGCATCGAAGATGCTCATCGCATCATTGTTGCTCCCCGGGCCGAGATAGCGCGTGACGCCACCCTCGGTCCCGGGCGCCAATAGATTGCGCAGGCGTACGTTGGCGAATGTGCCGCGCACCATCACTTCGTGGTTGCCCCGCCGCGATCCATATGAGTTGAAGTCCTTCACGTCCACGCCGTGTTCGATCAGATAGATACCAGCAGGGCTGGCCTTCTTGATTGAGCCGGCGGGCGAGATGTGGTCGGTGGTAATGCTGTCACCGAGCAGCGCGAGCACCCGCGCGTCCCTGATGTCCGAGATGGCCAAGGGCTTGCGTGACATCCCTTCGAAGTAGGGGGGGTGCTTGACATAAGTCGAGGTCGCGTCCCATGCGTAGCGATCGCCGCTCGGTACTCCGAGCTTCTTCCACTCCTCGTCCCCCTCGAATACCCGGCCGTAGACGCGCTCGAACATGCCGCGGTCGATGCACTGGTCGATCGCCGCCTGAACTTCGACACGTGTCGGCCACACATCCCTCAGGAAGACGGGCTTGCCGTCGGTGCCCATCCCCAGAGGCTCATGGTAAGGATCGAAGTCGACAGTACCCGCGAGGGCGTAGGCAACGACCAGCGGGGGGGACGCGAGGTAATTCGCGCGCACCTCAGCATGCACACGCCCCTCGAAATTGCGATTGCCACTGAGTACTGCGGCAACGACCAGAGACCCCTGTTCGATTGCCTGCGACACCGCTTCGGGCAATGGACCGCTGTTGCCGATGCAGGTCGTGCAGCCGTAGCCGACGGTCTGGAAACCGAGCTCGTCCAAGTACGACGTGAGCCCAGCCTTGCCGAGGTACTCGGTCACCACTTTCGATCCTGGCGCGAGGCTCGTCTTCACCCAAGGCCTTCGCGCCAGCCCCTTCTCGATCGCCTTCTTCGCAAGGAGCCCGGCCGCCATGAGCACGCTGGGGTTTGACGTATTCGTGCAGCTGGTGATCGCTGCGATCACCACCGACCCGTGCGCGAGCCGGACGCTCTTTCCATCGATGCTCGTGTTCACGGTCGATGACGAAGCCGAAACGCCATCGGTCGATCTAGCGAGCATCTTTTCCAGCGACGCCTGGAAAGCCAACTTCGACTCGCTCAACTTGACGCGATCCTGTGGGCGCGTGGGGCCTGCCATGCTCGGCACGATCGAACCAAGATCGAGGTGCATGACCTCCGAGTACGTCGCTTCGGGCGCCCCGGGCGCATGGAAGAGTCCCTGCTCTTTGCAGTAGCTCTCGACGAGGGCCACGTGGGCCTCATCTCTCCCTGTAAAGCGCAGGTATCGCAGGGTCTCGGCATCGACCGGGAAGATTCCGCACGTCGCGCCATATTCGGGAGCCATGTTCGCGATCGTCGCGCGGTCGGCGAGCGGCAGCTGCGCGAGCCCGTCCCCGAAGAACTCGACGAACTTGCCGACCACACCCTTCTTCCGGAGCATCTGCGTGACCGTGAGCACAAGATCGGTCGCGGTGGCCCCCTCAGGGAGCGCCCCGGTGACCTTTACGCCGACGACCTGCGGAATGAGCATGCTGACAGGTTGCCCGAGCATCGCCGCCTCGGCCTCGATTCCACCTACCCCCCAGCCGAGGACGCCGAGGCCATTGATCATTGTCGTGTGCGAGTCGGTGCCGACGAGCGTGTCGGGGTACAGGGTCTTGCCGTCGTCGCTCTTCATGACCACGCGGGCCAGGTACTCGAGGTTGACTTGGTGGACGATCCCCGTATCGGGCGGAACGACTTTGAACTTGTGGAAGGCGCCTTGCCCCCACTTGAGGAACTGGTAACGCTCTTTGTTTCGTAAGAACTCGAGCTGCGCGTTGATTCTGAGCGCGTCGCCAGAGCCAAACGCGTCGACCTGTACCGAATGGTCGATGACCAGTTCGACGGGCTGCAGCGGTTCGATTCGTCTCGGCTCACCGCCGAGTGCCTTCATCGCGTCGCGCATCGCCGCGAGGTCGACGACGGCCGGTACGCCAGTAAAATCCTGAAGCAGAACACGTGCCGGCGTGAATGCGATTTCTTGCATGGGCGGTGCCGAAACGTCCACTGTGGCGAGCGCCTCGATGTCTTCAGCGCGAACGGAGACGCCGTTCTCGGTTCTCACGAGACACTCGAGTAGAAGCTTGAGAGAGAAGGGGAGGCGCGCGGCCTGTGGAAACCGCGCGTAGACGGCCGCGAGACGAAAAACCGAGTAAGACGCGGAGCCGATGGCCAGCGTGGATTTGGCGGAGAATGAGTCGCTCATGAAGGGGATAGAGGAATTAGTCCGAGGGCGAAGGACGGGCAAGGGACACGGCCGGGGCCCTCCCTCCGCGGGGACGCACATGCGCATCGAATCCGAGAACCCGCGGTCCTCACTGGCGCTCGGCGGCCGCTCCTACTGGCACCTGCGCCGTTGCAGCCATCGACTTCTCCGGGGTCGGCGATTCAACAGCGACAGATCGACTCTGGCAGGGGAACGCTTCGCTCGCTCGATTCGTTGGGTTGGTTGGGCCCATGGTGCGAATCCCATACGATCGGTCGATATTCGCTGATGTTGGGCTCGCGGCAAACCCCTACTATCCCCTAGCCGTGCGACAGCAGCCTCCAGCGCCGCTCCCGCGGACAGCGCTCGACCAACTCGACGCGCTCTACCGGCTAGCGCGTCACCTCACAGGCAACGATGATGAGGCCGAGGACCTCGTCCAAGAAACCTACGCGCGAGCTCTCGACAAGGGTTCCCAGTTCGCCGCCGGCACCAACATGCGGGCATGGCTCTTCCGCATCCTTCGCAATTTGTACATCGACGGATACCGGCGGGCGCGAATCAATCCAGTTCGCGGCGACGTCGATGCGGACCAATCCAGCACTGATGCCGGAGGGACACACGAGCCGTTACGCGGCGACGAAGAGCTAGATCGGTTGCGCGGCGTGGTTGCCGAGGACATCGAAGCCGCCCTCCAAGCGTTGTCGACCGATGCGCGCACCGTCGTGCTGCTCGATCTCGAAGGATTCACCGAGGGGGAAGTTGCCGACGTACTCGGCTGCAGCGCCGGCACGATCAAGTCGCGGCTGTCGCGCGCACGCGCAGCTCTGCGTGAGCGTCTACGCGATTACGCGAGGTAGGACCCCATGGAATGTCACGAGGCACGTGCGTATTTGCTCGATCGACGGCGGGGGACTCTTGTTGAAGCGCTGCGAGAGCCCCTCGAGGCTCATCTCGTTTCCTGTGCGGGCTGTCAGCATGAGGACGCTGCTGACCGGGAACTATCCGTGCTCCTGGAGAAGCGGCTGGGGCGACCTCGCGCGGGCGAGCGCTTGAGTCGCTCAGTCGCGGCCCATTGGGACCCGCCTCGACATCGCGGATTCGCGCCTAAGGTCACGCGAACTCTCGCCGCGATGGTCGCGGGGGCGGCGTTCGCGTTCATTCTCCTCTTTGCGTGGCATGTGCGCACTCCCGATACGGCCATGATGACCGAAGCGGTGAACGACCACCTGCGCGTGCTCTACAGCGAGAGACCTCTCGAGGTGGAGAGCGGTGGCATCCATCAGGTCAAGCCATGGTTCGAGGGTCGCCTGGAGTTCGCGCCGGTCGTTCCGTTCGCCGGTGATGAGGAGTTCCCGCTGCAGGGCGGATCGATCGCGTATTTCCTCGATCGCAAGGCCGCGACGTTCGTCTACAAGAGGCGCCTGCACGTCATCACGTTGTTCGTCTTTCGCGCCGAGGGACTTTCCTGGCCAGCCATCGGGTTGCGCGCAATAGGAAGCGCGCGGGGGACGGTCGAAGTGTCCCGCGGCTTTCATGTCGCGCTATGGCGCACAGCCGATCTCGGATACGCGCTCGTGTCCGACTTGGACGAACAGGATTTGGTCGCATTGGGGGCAAGGATTGCGGGAGGGGGCTGACCCAAATTGCATCGGTAGAGTCTACTCGTCTTTCTTCGGCCCTTCGTTGTACCCGCGCGGCCGGTATTTCGGGTTGACGCCGTGATATTCGTCACCGTTCCCGAACGTGTCGTCGACGATGTATTTGAGCCACGATCCCGGATACTGGTCCGCGAGGGCTTGAAGCTGGGTTCGCGCAAACGAATCATCATCGAGCTGATGCTCGTCCCACAGGCACTGCAAGCCAAGACCGATGAGGCTCATGTCGTTTGGCCCAAGGGAGAAACCGCGCAGATAGTGCGGCAGCGCCTCCGCGGCTCGGTGCAAGCGGCAGAGCGTGTCGCCCTGGTAAACGTTGGCCATCGGCCAGTTCGGCGCGAGCCGCAGCGCCGCCGCGTTCGAGGTGAGCCTGCCCTCGAGATCGCCGCGCGCACCGAGCATCACGGAGTAGTTCAGATGCGCCTTGGCGCTGTTCGGCGCTGCCTTGCGGGTCGCATTCCAGAAGACCAAGTCATTCGTGTAATCGAAGGCATGCCTTCGCGCCGCGAGGCACTGGAAGCCGAAGAAGAGAAGAAAGATACCGGGCCAGATCGGTCGAGTGCGTCCTATGGCGAGCGCGAGAGTCCGTCGGAAGGCAAGCGCCAGGACGATCGCGGAGCCAATCGCCGGGAAATACCAGAAGCGTTCCGCGCGCACGGTGGGGAGTACGACGGGAATGTTGGAGACTGGGAAATACGAGATGACGATCCAGAGGAGGGCAAAAGCGACGAGCGGCGCAGCCGAGTTCGGGTGCGCGGCACGACGAGAACGCCACCACGAGACGATGCCGACTATCGGAGCCGTGAGCAGTGGCAGGATCATTGCGGCGGCGCCGACGACGCTTTCGGGCCCGATGAGGCGGTCCGGGACGGGCTCTTGGGGCGCCGAATAGTCACCGGAGAGAACGCGCGGGAAGAGCACTTGTCCCAGACCGCGCGCATAGACGCGCATCGCCCCCGCGATGCGGTATGGCGTTGACGCGTCGATGAGGGGATTGTTGAGCGGGTCGTGCGGCAAACCAGGTTGCGCGTACCATCGAAGGGCTGCCGCGAACGCCCGGTAGGCGAGAGGCTTTCCTGCGTTCGTCTCGGCCGTGAGGCCGTATGGCGTGGTGACCGGAAACCAGCGTCGTCGCGTCTCGACATAGAAGACGAATACGGCGCCGGTCGTCAGCGCGGCGACGGCTGCGCGGCCCCAACGCATCGGGCGTTGCGGATGGAGGTATTGCGATGTGAACAGCGCGGCCAGCGGCACGAGCGGTACGATGCAAAGTGCGCTTTCTTTGGAATAGAGCCCGACCAGGGTCGCGCCCAAAAGCGCGATTGGCATTGCTCTCAACTTCAAGTTGAGCGCCAGGAGGGCGAGGAGTGCGCCCGTCCCCCCTAGCACGTCGGCAAGCCCAACGACGCCACTCACCGCTTCGGTCACGACCGCCGTGGCTACGAACAGGGCGCCTGCCAGCCAAGCGGTAAGCCGATCGCGAGTCCAACGCAGAACGAGAAGAACGACGAGTGCCCCATTGAGCCCGTGCAGAAGAACGTTTACGTAATCGTGAGGGAAAGCACTCTGCTCGCGCAGGCCCAACTTCCACAATGCGCGCCAAAGAATGTCTGGGAGGGGCCGGTAGGAGCCGATCGTTCGCTCGGGTGTCAGACCCCAAAAATCTCGCTTGAACGCGGACAGCCATCCAATCTTGGCCGCAGGATCGCTCGCCGCCCTCACATACGGATTCGCGAGGAGGGCCTCCTGCTCGTCGAAGATGAAATTGGTGGCTGGGCTCCGCGTGTAAAGGAGCATGGATAGAAAACACGTGGGGACGAGCGCCGTGAGAAGAGTCGGCTCTTCGCCAAGAAAGTAGTCATTCGCGGCCGACCAGACGGAGCGCTTCGGCAGCGGAGGTAACGGCTCGCCGCGGGCGGTCGCGTGTTGATCCTCGCCCGTGTCGCCACGGGTGCTTGCCGACAGCGGCTCCGCTGCATCGGACGGCGGCGGCTCGGGCTGATTCACGTCAGCGCACCCTCTCGCCCCCTCCGGAGGCCGATCGCCAGCGCGAGTGCAACGAGCATCCCCATCGACGCTGCCGTGTACGGTGCGCGCGCGCCCAGGCTTCCGTAAAGCCATCCGCCCACGGCGGGACCGAACGTCCGCGCAAGGCTTGCAAGCGATTGGCTGGTCCCGAGAGTCCCGCCCTGGCTCTCCGGAGGTGCGCGCCTGGAAATGAACGCCGCTGTGCTCGGCTGCGTCAGACCGTTGCCCAGGGCGAGGAGGCCGCCGGCCCCGTACAGCAAAGTGCGCGCGCCCGCAGTGCCGGCGAGAGACAGTCCAGCGAACGCGACGGACTGGAGAAGTGTCCCCGCGCAGATGAGTGTGCCCTCGTCGAATCGCTTCGAGAGCGGCCGGATGAGTCCACCCTGCACGCCCGCCGCGACGATTCCGATGAACGCAAGGACGTACCCGGTCCCCTGCTCGTCGATGCCAAAGAGGTCAGCGCAAAAGAAGGTGAACGTTTGATCGAGATTGGTGAAGCTGACGACGACGATGAAGTTGACGGCCATCGCCAGCGCGACGCCGGGAAGCATGAACGCACTTCGCATCGCACGGATATTGAGCGGCGTGAGCCTCCGCTGCGGACGAAGGGCGCGACGCTCGGGCGGTAAGGACTCGGCGACCCCCATCGCCACCCACACGAGGTTGACTGCGCTGAGGCCTGCCGCGCAAAAACAGGGCACAGCGCCAAAGTGACCGTTGACCGCGATCTTGGCGAGCGTCCCGCCGATGGCGGGACCCAGAATGAAGCCGAGCCCGAACGCCATGCCGATGAGCCCCATGCCCTTCGCGCGGTCTTCGGGCTTGGTGATGTCGGCGATGTACGCGCTCGCTGTCCCGAGGTTGGCGGTCGCAATGCCGCCGAAGGCTCTGGCCGCGAAGAGCCACAGAACGCTTCTGCCCCAGGCAAGTCCCCACC